>JALWZK010000189.1 GCA_027002665.1 Campylobacteraceae bacterium
ATTAGGTTTTACAAATCCTGTTATAGATTTCTTAGATAAAAAGGTGTTATTTTTATCAAAAAATATAATATTTGGAGTTCCAAAGAGATTATATTTTTTCATAAGTGCCTTATCATCATCTGTATTATCTGTAATATCTACACTTATAAATTTAAATCTTTTCATCTCTGCCATAACTTTTGAATTTTTAAAGGTTATCTCCTCAAGCTCTCTACATGATGGACAGGATTTCTTATTAAAATCGACCATTACAGGCTTTTTACTCTCTCTAACCTCTTTTAATAGTCGAGCTATAGAGTAACCCCTATTATCTTTTTTGTCTGCTACAATATCTTCTCTACTATTGGAAGCTATACTAATACTCTGTTGTGTCGTAAATTTTTCAAAGGGGTGTAACATGGAGCTTGAACCACTGAGCAGACCAATAAATAGAGAAGTTCCATATATTAAGAAGATAAAAGCCAATAGTTGGAATAGTTTTGATGCTCCTCTTCTCTCTTTGCTACTATTAAATACACCCATATATATTGCTGTGCCTATAAATAGAAGTGACCAGAGTAGCATAGTAATTTTTTCCGGTAGGACTTTACCAAACATAAATATAGCAAGTCCTAACATCATAACACCAAAGGTTTGTGATACTGCTGTCATCCAACCACCCGGTTTTGGCATAAATTTACCTGCCCCAATACCAACTAAGATTAGAGGAAGTCCCATACCTATGCTCATAACAAACAGAGCAACTCCCCCTAAGAAGGCGTCACCCGTTTGAGATATAAATAGAACAGCTCCTGCGAGAGGAGGTGCTACACATGGTCCAATGATAAAGGCAGATAAGAATCCCATAATGGCAGTTCCTAAGATTCCACCTCTGCCCTGTGCACTATCACTTACACTATTAATTTTAGATTGCCATTTTGCTGGTAGTTGAATCTCATAATACCCAAATAGTGAAATTGCCAATGCAAAGAAGAGAAGTCCAAATAGAGATAGAACCCAAGGATTTTGCATTGCAGATTGAATATCTGCACCAAGTAGAGCAGATAGAACCCCTACAGCTGTATATGTAACTGCCATAGATAGAACATATACCAATGATGTAAAAAATCCTCTTATGGCACTTGGTTCTCTTGTTCCGGATTGAGACACAATAATAGAAGATAGAATAGGTATCATAGGGAAGATACACGGGGTAAATGCCAATAGTAGTCCCAATATAAAGAATAGAAGTATAATAAAGGTAGAGCTTTCACTCTTGAGAACATCTACAATATTTCCTGCGTTGGCCTCTTCTGTTAAGCTCACTATTTTACTAAAGAAACTTGGCTCCGGTGTCTTAAAGTGATATTGTTTTTTTATGGTATTATAACAGATACCACTATCGGAACACCCTTGTAACTCTATCTCAAAAGTGTAATCTCCTTTAACCTTAGAGGATATTTGTGAAATTGGAATATTAACCAATATTGATTTTTCATACACTATATTCCCATTAACTTTATGACCTTTAGGTCTGGTAACATTTAATTCAAAATTTTTAGGTTTTATAATCC
>JALWZK010000190.1 GCA_027002665.1 Campylobacteraceae bacterium
ATAGTATTTTAGAGTATATCGCTCCTATCGATAATAGTATATAGAATATTCCATACAATATTGGCATTTTAAAATTTTGGATAGAACTCTCTAATTCAAATAGTCTCAATAGAGCGGTATCAAAAATATCTCCCATATTGAGAATATGTAAAAATATGGTTAAAGGGTAGAATATCGTAAATATAAGGGATAGTATTGGAGAGTAGAGTTGAGTTTTGCTTATAGTTGTAAAAAATATGTGTGTTATTGGTAGCATCAGTATAAAAATCCCAAATGATATAATAAGAGTTATAGCTATGCTATTCTTTATTCTGAAATTTTTTAATAGTAAAAATATATAGAATACACCTGCTATAGATAACCAAAAAGATAGAGAGAATCCCATCTTAGGAAAAATTGCAATAGTTATTAGAATAACCATAGTGAGAAACTCAAAAGAGATAAGCTCAACTCCTATAATTATAAGTAGCCAACCAAATAGTATCATTATATATGAACGGATAAGCGAAGCTGGATAATTCACAAAATAGACAAATATAGATAGGATTATTAAAACTATAAAACCTATATCAATAAGATTAAAACGGTATGGAAAATATATCTGCTGAATTGGTTTATATATTTGATTTAGTATAAAAAATAGTATCCCCCACAATATAGTTAAATGAAATCCACTTAAGGCAATGAGATGATTAACTCCCAATCTTGTTATCTTCTCTCTCAACTCCTTAGATATAGGATTGGCCAGAAATATCGCTTGATAGAACTCTCTTATAAGTTTATCTCTATGTTGCACAGCAATCTTATTTAAGAGAGTATCTTTGATACCACTTGGTAGTGGTTTAACCTCATTAATTTTAGATTTAATATAAGATGTGGTCAAATAGTCAATAAAACTTATATTGCTATAAGATGGAAAAAGTTTTAGCCGAACTCTCCTATTGGTAAAGTTCCCTTCTCTATATATATTGGTAAAAAACTCCAAATCTAAACTCTTACTATAAACTCTAAGGATACTATATCCATCTTTTTTATACTCCTGTATTATATCCACATAGGTAAAGTAGAAAGGTTTGGAGGTAAATATTTTATAATCACTATATAGATTATACAATCTAATAGATATTACTATTAGAAATAGTAGCACAATAAAATTAGACTCTCTTTTATTTGAGAAAAGTTGGGGTTTTTCTATCATCTAAAACGATGGTATCTCCACATTATCATTGGTATCAATATTAGCTTTTGTAGATGTATCTATACTCTTATCTTCATACAGAATTTTAGTAGGAATTTCATCTTTATCAGGGGCATCGACAAATCTTGTATAACTTTTTTGAAAGATGAGTTTAACTGTCCCTATTGGTCCATTTCTATGTTTACTCAAGATAATTTCAGCCTCCTCTTCCTCCTTTCTCTCGAATGGGTTTTTATAATTCTTATCCCCCTTAGCTTTTGCTTTCATCTCTTTCTCCTTCTCTATAGCTTCACGATATACATCATCACGATATATAAACATAACTATATCTGCGTCTTGCTCTATACTACCACTCTCACGCAAATCGCTAAGTAAGGGTCTCTTATTATCTCTACTCTCAACACCTCTATTGAGTTGTGAAAGTGCTAAGATTGGTATATCCAACTCTCTTGCAAGTTGTTTTAATCCTCTTGAAATCTCTGAAATTACCTGCTGTCTCCCCTCTCTACTATCTCCACTCATTAGTTGAAGATAATCTATAATCGCCATAGATATTTCTGGATTTTGGGCTTTCAGTTTTCTAAGTTTACTCCTTACATGGTGAATTGTGGCAAATCCATCATCATCGACAAAAAGCTTTTTTTTCTGCATCTCATTGGTGGCATCAGAGAATCTACTCCACTCCTCATCATTTAAATCTCCAACTCTAAGCTTTTGAAGTGGAATAGAGGTTTCAGTTGATAACATTCTAAGCATTAACTGCTCTGCCGGCATCTCTAAGGAGAAGAAGGCAACTCCCTCGCCTCTATCTATTGCCTTTTTAGTGATATTTAAAACAAAAGAGGTTTTTCCCATTGCTGGTCTCGCTGCAATAACTATTAAGTCACCTTTTCCAAAACCGTTCGTCTTTCTATTTAACCCCTTAAACCCTGTATTAACCCCTATAAGTGTAGTATTACCCATAGATTTAAGAAGTTTAATTCTATCTAAGACCGATAGAGTTATCTCTCTGGCATCTCTAAAATCGCGGGTTACACTATTCTGAGTAATCTCATAGAGTTTTTTCTCTACAAGATTCATAATATCATCTATTGGCAAATCATCTTCAATAGTAACTTTCTTAATGGTTGTTGCCAATGTCGCCAATGCCCTCTTGATTGAGCGAGATTTAATATCCTCTATATAGGCATCTGTATTTGAGATTGGATTTGCACTCAAAATATTTAACATTGCAACTTCATCAAACTCTTTTTTATTGGTTAATTTAATTCTTAAAAACTCTTCATCTATCGGTTTATCCTCTTTGGATAACTCCTCCATTGCCATAAAAACATGTTGATGAAAAGGGAGATAGAAATCGTGAGGTTCCAATTTGGATGCTATATCCTCAAATATCCTTGGGTCAAATATAATAGCTGATAGGACTGCCCTCTCAATATTGAGATTATACATGTTATCTTCATTCATATACTACCTCCTATCTTTTGCAAACTTCTCAACCTCCTCCACAAATCTATCTACAAGTTTATCCTCTGGTAGTTTTGCTATAATCTCTCCCTTTACCATAATAAGCCCACTCCCTTTACCATAGGCGATAGCTACATCTGCATGTTTTGCCTCTCCAATAGCATTTACTACACACCCCATTACAGATATATCCATAGGGGTTTTAATATGTTTGATTCTCTCCTCTACCTCCGCCACAGCAGATACTAAATCTGCCTCTATTCTTCCACATGTAGGACATGAGATAATATTTACCCCCTCTTTGACTCTTCCACTATCTTTTAAGATAGCTTTTGCTACTCTAATCTCCTCTTCAAGTTCACCTGTAATAGATACTCTCATAGTATCTCCAATCCCATCAAGTAGTAATGCTCCAAGTCCAATAGCAGATTTTATTGTGGCATGAAATATAGTCCCTGCCTCTGTAACTCCAAGATGAAAAGGGTAACTATTTTTGGGTCTAAGAGTTCTATACGCCTCCACGGTTCTATCTACATCACTCGCTTTTAGAGATATTTTAATATCTGTAAAGTCTAAATCCTCTAAAAACTTAATATTATACTCTGCACTTGCAACCATGCCTTTGGCAGTTGCCCCATACTTTATATCAAACTGCTTTTCAAGTGAACCGGAGTTCACCCCTATTCTAATGGGTAAATTTCTCTCCTTACAAGCTTTAACTATCTCCCTTACCCTACCTTTATCTCCAATATTTCCCGGATTTATTCTAATAGAGTCCACCCATTTACTCGCTTCAAGTGCCAATTTATAGTTAAAGTGAATATCTGCAATTAACGGTAACTTAATCTGCTCTTTTATCTCTTTCAATGCCATAGCCGATTGCATATTGGGAACGGCTACTCTCACCATATCAGCACCCGCAAAATGGAGTCTATTTATCTGTTCAACAGTCGATTTTACATCAGCAGTATTACTAAATGTCATAGATTGAATAGATATAGGTGCATCTCCTCCAACCGCTACGCTTCCAACAAATATCTTCTTAGTAGGGTATCTCTCCTTCATCCTTATCCTTTAAAATATTTTTAGATAGACGAAATTGTATCTAAAAATTAAGAAAAATCGACAGGGTCAATATCAATCTCAATAAGTGGCGATTTTACAGCATGTAGAGCTTTTAAGAGAGGAATTTTATCTCTACACCTTAAGAGAATTTGGTATCTAAACCTATTTGCAATCTTTTCTATTGGAGCTTTGCCGTGTCCAACTATCTCAATCTCTTTAAACTCCTTTAATTTATCTACCGTATCTAAGGTTATCTTTGCACCTTTTGTATCATCTCTATTGGATATTAATATCTTTGCAAGAGATACAAAAGGGGGATAAAAATCTCTCATAAACTCCATCTCATCTTTGAGAAATTTCTCATAATCATCTATGAAGAGTTTAAAAAAGTCACTATTAGATGTCTGAATAATTACTTCAGAACTCTTAGCTCTTCCAGAGCGACCTGCAATCTGAATTAAGAGACTCATAGCCTTCTCCCTTGCTCTATAGTCACTCAATCCCAAGATATAATCAATTCCCAAGATAACACTTAGAGTTATATTCGCATAATCGTGTCCCTTACTTAACATTTGAGTTCCTAAGAGAATATGACTCTTTTTCTCCTCAAATCTCTTTAAAGCCTTCTTTAATTTGGTCTGGGTTGTAATGGTATCTTTATCAAACTGCTCAACTACAATACCCTCTATTGAATTTTCTATCATCTCTTTAACTTCAACTGTTCCTATTCGGTGTGTAGTGAGTGGCGTATATCCACAATAGCTACAACTCTCTCTAATTGCCTCTGTATAGTTACAGTAGTGGCACTTTAAGTGTCTTGCGTAAGAGTGGAGTGCCATTCCAACAGAGCAGTATGGACAGAGATGTGTCTTTCCACAATTTTGACAATATAGATATTTGAAGTTACCTCGTGTCGGGACAAACAGTAGAGACTGCTCACCTTTCTTAAAATTATCCTCTATCTTTTTTATTATATCATTAGTTAGAGTTGTTCCCTCAATAAAAGAGTATCTCTTTTTACTCTCTATAAAAGCTTTTTTTAATCGAACAATATCATATTTATAGTAGCTATTGAGACTTGGTGTTGCACTTGCCAATATTACCTGTGCCCCTATTTTAGTTCCAATATATATTGCCATATCCCTCGCATGATAACGGGGTTTTCTCATAGATTTGTAACTATCATCATGCTCCTCATCGACAATAATGAGTCCTACATCTTTAAGTGGGGTAAATAGTGCTGACCTTGCTCCTGCTATAATATCAACCTCTCCCCTATAGATAGCCTCTAATCTCTTCTCCTTCTGCTGTTTTGTGAGTTTGGAGTGCCACATAATAACTCTTTTTTTAAAATATCTCTCCAATCTCTTCTGCATCTGAGGCGTTAGAGATATCTCTGGCATTAAAAATATACATCTCTTACCCTCTCTTATCTTATTTATCATTAGAGATATAAAAATTTCTGTCTTTCCAGAACCTGTTACTCCGAATAGTAGAGCTTTATCTCTTTTTATGAGTTCACTATATGCCTTCTGTTGCTCTTGTGATAGTTTTGGCTCATTAAATTTAATATCTCTATTGGGTATGGTATCTGTATCTCTATATGGAATAAATAGAGCGATAGCCTCTCCAAGTGAACTAAAGTAGTATTTAGAGATAAATTCGGCTATATTTAACTGATTTGGGCTATAAAAGCTATCTAAGACATCTATAATATCATATATTTCAAAATCTTTCGCCTGATTTACCTCTTTTATTACAACAGCTTTTTTTACCTTAGAGTGTAGAGGAACGGTTACAAGTTGTCCTATCTTGATTTTATCTCTATATGAGTATGTCAATATTGGTGCTGATGAGCGATAGAGAATTACTTCATAGTAGTATATAATAACC
>JALWZK010000191.1 GCA_027002665.1 Campylobacteraceae bacterium
ACATGTTAGAGGCTGGGATTATTGACCCACTAAAAGTAGCAAGAGTTGCACTTTTAAATGCAACTTCAGTATCTAGCCTACTTCTTACAACTGAAGCTACAATTTCAGATGTAAAAGAAGAACCAACTCCTGCACCTGCAATGCCTGATATGAGTGGAATGGGAGGTATGGGTGGAATGATGTAATTTTACATCTTCCTCCTACTAAATATAGAAGCTATTATAATAATAGCTACACCCAAATCTATCATTACATCAGCATAGTTAAATACAGCAAAATTAAATCCACAATGCCAAGCTACATAATCAACAACTCCCTCTTGTGTAAATCTATCATATAGATTACCAATAGCACCACCTATAATTAAACCTATTGCAAATGGGTGTTTTTTTATATATCCCTCATATACTACAAAACCAGTAATTAGAATAATTAGAGCTAACTGTATCCACTTTAGATACTCTCCTAAAAAAGAGAACATAGAAAATGCTACACCCTTATTGTAGTGTAGCTCTAAATTTATACAAGATGTCTCTAAATGGTAGAGTCCATCTACAAATAGACTCTTAATATTTTGGTCAATAACTACTGTTCCAATAGTTGCCAATAGAAAAACTGTTATATACCTCATCATTATGAAAGAGCCTCTTTAAAAAAGTTCACAGTTTTTCTCATCATACTATCTAATAATTCTTTATCTTTGCCCTCTAATAGAATTCTCATTAGGTTTTCAGTACCAGAGTATCTAACTAGATGTCTTATGCCTAAATCTTCTATCTCTCTAAATAGCTCTTTAACTCCATCTATCTTATCTATATCTCTCTTCTCTGTAACCTCTATATTTTCCTGAAGTTGTGGATAGAGTTCAAATACATTAAAGGCATCACTTACACTTTGATTACTATATAATATATATGCTAAGACTTGAAGAGATGTTAAGAGTCCATCACCTGTTTTTGCATAATCAGAAAATATAATATGTCCACTCTGCTCTCCACCAAAATTTGAGCCAATATCTTTCATTAGTGATAATACATGTTTATCTCCTACATCACTTCTCTCTAATTTAAGCCCATGGCTATTTAAATAATCCTCTAGTGCTTGATTACTCATAATGGTAGCCACAATCTTATTATCTATAAGTTTCCCCTCTCTATGTAGATATACAGCTAAAGCTCCAATTAGCTTATCTCCATCAATAATTTCTCCTTTTTCATCAACTACTACAATCCTATCTGCATCTCCATCAAGTGCAATTCCAATATCAGCACCTTTCTCTACAACTTTTTGGGCTAAATAGTTTGGGTGCATAGCTCCACAACTACTATTAATATTAAAACCATTTGGATTTATACATAAAGAGATAACATCAGCTCCTAACTCCTCAAATATAGTAGGTGCTACATGATAAGATGCTCCATTTGCACAATCTACTACTATTTTCATTCCTGCTAATGTTAACTCTCTTGGAAATGAGTTTTTAATTAGAACAATATATCTACCAATAACATCATCTATCCTTTTAGAGCGACCAATATTATCTTTTAT
>JALWZK010000192.1 GCA_027002665.1 Campylobacteraceae bacterium
ATACTACCCCCATACCAAGTACCATAAACTTTAAAGCTTCGACTATATAATTTACTTCAGTCATAAAAAACCTTTTTACTTTTATAGATTTATTTTATATATGTATTCTAGCAATTTTTACTTGTAAATGCTTGATTTATCTTCGCTTTTTAGGTCGATTACTCTTTCGTGCTACTTTTTGTTCATCTTGATACTCATCTAACATACTCTTTACGCTCTCTTGGTCATACCCTATAGTAATAGTTTTTGAGCAATTCTCTTTTAATAGTATAGTTACTACTTTTTCAACAAATTCATGATAATTCATATCCTCCATACTATCAATAAAATCAATTGCTAACTCATCTATAGTAACTTCTCTTACCATTTTTTCTAAAATATAAAAATTACTATTATTATCTAAGCTATTACTCTCTATCTCTATGGTTGCTAACTGCATATTAGCTCCAACCTCTTTTTGAATTCTTTGAAGTTCCCTAAATTCATCAGTAGATACAAGAGTAATGGCTTTTCCCTCTTTTCCTGCTCTACCAGTTCTACCAATTCTATGTACATAGCTTTGAGGGTCAAATGGGATATGATAGTTAAATACATGTGTAACCTGTTTTATATCAAGTCCTCTAGCTGCTACATCGGTAGCTACTAATATCTGTATCTCATTTCTTCTATATGCTCGTATAATCTCATCTCTCTCATTCTGCTCTAAATCACCATGTATTCCTTTTGCATTAAAACCTAATGCTTGGAGATACTCAGAGAGTCTATCAACCTCTCTTTTCATTCTACAAAATATAAGAGATTTTTTAATCTTTTCTGTCTCTAATAGTCTAATAATTGCTTCATCTCTTTGTGACTCATTAATTACATAATATTGCTGTTTTATAACATTATTAGTTGTACTATTATCTTTACCAACAACAGATATAAACTTTGGATTTGATAATATCTCATCGGCTAAAGCTTTAATAGGCTCTGGTATGGTTGCAGAAAATAGTAGAGTTTGTCTATTTTGAGGTATATACTCAAAAATCTCTTTTATCTCATCTAAAAATCCCATATCAAGCATCTCATCAGCCTCATCAAGAACAACAATTTCAGGATTAAAATTATCTATTTTTCCCTTTTTATATAGGTCTTTAAGTCGTCCTGTAGTAGCTACAACTATCTGTACACCCTTATTGATGAGTGCTATCTGTCTTCCATAACCTACACCACCATATACAGTAATAGTTCTTATACCACAAAATCTTCCAAGATAATATAGCTCATCACTAACTTGTGTAGCTAACTCTCTTGTTGGTGTAATTACTAAAGCTCTCTCTATCTCTCTATTTGCAATTTTATTTATAATAGGTAATCCAAATCCAGCAGTTTTTCCTGTTCCTGTGTGAGCTTGTGCTACTAAATCCTCTCCATTTTGAATAATGGGAATTACCTCTTTTTGAATAGGACTAGGTTCTCTAAAACCTGCTATTCGTATCCCTTTTAAAAGCTCTTTATGAAAATTAAATTCATTAAATGTCAAATTAATACCTTATAAAC
>JALWZK010000193.1 GCA_027002665.1 Campylobacteraceae bacterium
ATCACTCACACGGATAATATCCCCTTGAAATCTCTCCCATTCGTAGTTTTCTATATAAAATGCTGTGATTTTGGCACTCATTAGGAGTTTTAGGTTTTTTGAAAATTCTGATAGGTTTTTTTGCATCTGTTTATCCTCTAATCTTCATATCTACAAATTCAAGCAGTTCACTAACTATCACAATATATTTATCTACATCGTCCAAATCATCATGAAGTATCGCATATCGCCCCTCAACAGCAAACTCTGTAAGAGGTATAAGCTTTTGGGCATCTTCTATTATCTCAATACCATTTTTAGTAATGGCATCTAACAAATAGGCAATACTATGAGTCTTTGTAAAGTGCAAACGATTATAAGCCAAAAGGGATTTTATAAGTTTCTCTGTGGATTGTTGAAGATGAAACATTATCACCTCCAAATCAAGCTCATCATCACCATTTTCAAAATCTTCCAAGATATTTTTTGCTACTTTCAAATCTGTTCTTGCTTTTTTGTATAAAATCTCATATTGTTTCAAGAAGCCCATATAACTAACCCTCTATCTTCAATATCTTTATAGACTGAACCATACTCTTTTTTATAAAACTCATACTCTTCTAAGTAGGGTACTAAAATATCTTTTGGTATCTTTATATCTTTAAGCAACTCTCGAATTTTGGCTTTCTCTTTCCATCTACTATCATACTTCTTTTTGACAACACAAATATCTAAGTCGCTATCTTTAGTTGGATTTCCATAAGCGTAACTTCCAAAAAGTATAATTTTTTCAGGATTGAGTGATTTTAATCGTTCAACAATTTTAAGTTTTATCTCTTCTATATCAATCATTTAATGCCTCTCCTTTTATCAAATATTATAACCAAAATCGATTAAGTTTTCCTACATCAATAAACCCTCTTCTGCAAAACCAACTTTATTGTATTATCCTTTTGAATCTCTTTTTTCAATCTATACCCATGCTTTAAAGCATTCTCCAAAATCTTCTCTCTTTGAGCCTCTCTATAGAGCCTTTTAGCCTCTTCTATCAACTCATTATAGATTCTCTCAACTCTCTCTATCTCTTCGGCTCTGCCTTGCCCATAATAGTAGTCATATTGGTTAAATTCAAATTTACCATCTACTATTTTAATGTCGCTATTTCCACTCTTGGCTATCGCCTCTTTTGCTAATGTTTTATTATTTATTTGCATTGAACCTGTTATTTTTACTACTCTACTCATATCTTCAATTCTACTTCTACTAACTTTAACAACCTATCTAAATGCTTCTAATTCTATAACTTAAGAGGAAGATAAAATAGTAAAAGTAGTAGATAAAACACTTATCGTTAATTTAGATAAAAATTTAACTTCTAAAGAGACTAGAGGGGCTATTGATACATTTATTGATATTCCTTTAGAGATGATTGATATTAATGTAATTAGTTTTATTGGTGATGTGTTACAAAAAAGTTACCTATTACCGACATTCATCACCCCTCCAAGCTTAAAACAATATAAAAGAAAGCTTCTATCAACTGTATAAACTTAAACTAA
>JALWZK010000194.1 GCA_027002665.1 Campylobacteraceae bacterium
TACTTTTCTAAAAGTAATATATCTATCTAACTCTTTTAATATTTTCTCTTTTCTACTATTTAATACTTTAGGAATAGGCACAACCAACCAATCTCTAATGGTTATATCTTTTGCCTCTTTCCATCTATTATCTCCCATATAGATTTTATGGTCCTGGGTTAGCGTAATATTATTAATCAAATCTCCATAAAAGGTGGAGATAGTTAATAGCTCCTCTTCTATATCATATTTAAAACACTCTGTAACCTTTTTTGGAGTGTTATTATGAGTTAAAACGCTATCTCCAACTTTAATTTTATTGATTTTTTTAGTCTCTATCTTGTTTTCATTTATAGTATATATTAAAGCATCTTTAGTTAAACAGCCTCTACCCGGTCCTACAGGAATACCCATCTCTTTAGCTCTATTTACAAACTCCCAAACAATAAGCATATATCCCGGAAATTTCATAGAGTTAATAATATCTATTTCTCTCTGAAGCCTATCTCTATACTCTTGATGTCTCTCTTTTGGAACTATTTTTAACCTCTCTTCCAATCCCTTTTTGGACTCATGAATAAATAGAATCTTATCATTCTCCATAGAGTATTCTTTATCTGGTTCAGGCAGAGTTATTCCTGCCAATTTTGCTCTCTCTCTTGTAAATTTAAAGTTTGGAGGGGTTGGATTTCCAAGTTTAATCTCTAAATTGCACTTATCAACTATCTCTTGAGTATTGCGTATAGCTTCTGGAATATCTGCAAATAGTTTTGCCATCTCTTGAGGTGACTTAATGTAAAACTCATGGACAGAGTGACGCATTCTATCGGGGTCATCATAGAGTTTATTCATGGCAATACACATAAAAGCCTCATGGGCATCTGCGTCCTCTTTGAGAGTGTAGTGTGTATCGTTTGTAGCTATCAGTTTTATGCCTGTCTCTTGACTCAATCTAATTATATCTCTATCTATATTGTATTGATTCTCAATTCCATGACGCATAATCTCTATATAGAAATCATCTCCAAACACCTCCTTATACCTTAAAGCTACCCTCTTTGCCTCTTCATATCCCTTAGCACCATTTTTAATATTCTTCTCACTTCTATTTAAGTGCCAATTTATCTCACCCTGCAGACAGGCGGATGAGCAGATTAGCCCCTCATGATTCTCCTTAAGTAGTTCCCAATTAATTCTCGGATAGTAGTAGAAACCGTGAATGTAGGCTTGTGAGCTTAGATACATCAGATTTTTATACCCTATATCGTTTTTAGCATATAGACAGAGATGAAATCTCTGTCTTGTGCTTTTATCTCCTATATCCTTCTCATTATGAATATAGGCTTCCATTCCAATAATGGGTTTTATCCCCTCTTTTTTCATTCTATTATAGAATGTTATTGTTCCAAACATATTGCCATGGTCTGTCATACCAACGGCATCCATTCCCAACTCTTTAATCTTTTTTGCTAAGGTATCAATTCTATTTGCTCCATCAAGCATAGAGTATTCTGTATGTAGATGTAAATGTGTATATTTAATTGACATATATTGCCT
>JALWZK010000195.1 GCA_027002665.1 Campylobacteraceae bacterium
TTTAACATCTTTTCGATTCATTACAGTGCTTGGATCAAAATTTTTAACCTCTGCAGCAATTTGAACACTAAAATTATTTGCATCAAAAAGAGTAATTTTATCAATCCCGCACTCACCATTTATTATTAATAAATGGTGCTAAAGGAATATAATAATGAAAAAAATTATACTTATATGTTTAACGGTTACTATAGGTTTTTCTCAAACAGATAACAATAATGGGAAATTAATTTATATGAAAAATGGTTGCTATGGGTGTCATGGAGTTGATGCAAAAGGTGATAAAGATTATCCATCACTTGCTGGAAAATCTAAAAATTATCTTATTAATAAACTTAAACTTTATAAAAATGAACGGATAAACTCAAATAGGTCAAATATTATGAAACCATTTGCAAAGGCTCTTTCAAGTAGAGAGATAGAAAATCTTGCTGAATATATTAGCAATATCAATAAAAAATCGAAAACTCCATACTATTACCATGAATATGAGGTGGGGGATAGTGCCGGCTCGTAAATCCTATTTTATTAAAAAGAAGAGATTTCTCTCTTCTTATAAATTAACCTTTATATAGAGGATTTAGATAAGCTCTCTCTGTTAGAGGTGTGGCCGGTCTTTTAATCCACATAGGTCTTCTATATTTCATCTTCTCATTGATTGGACGAGTAAGTTTATCTCTCCAAGCTTGGAATGTTTTAAAATTATTTTCATAATTTACATATACATCTCCAAACTCATCACCCTTTTGGGCTTTTTCAATGATAACTTTCTGATGCCAAGCATGGTTACCTGCTATTGGGTCTGGATGGACTGGAGCTACTGCATTTTGCCACGCACCTGTTAATCCATCCCACCAAATATTTTCTAAATCTTTATTTATCTCTTTAAACTGCCAACTATCTTCTCTCTTTTTCATACCAGCGACAATACCCTCTTTGGCTTTTATTTTACCTATTTTTCCGTCCATACTCATATCATACAGAGGTGTTCCAAGTCCCATAACTCCAAGTTTATGCTTAAATCCTGGAATCTCAACTGCATTTTTTAATTTCCATCTACCAGCATGGTGAGAGTTTGCCAGAACACCCGGTCTCGTAGCTTCAGTAGGCACTGCCATAGCTACAAAGTATCCACTCTCTAAGCCACTTACTGTATCAACTATCTTAACTCTTATCTTATCACCTCTTTTAATACCAAGTTTTTTAGCATCTGCTCTGTTTATCCATACAGGGTTATGGTTTTGGCTTATCTCCATAAGATGTTTAGAGTTTACACTTCTTGTATGAATATTGTATGGCAATCTAAATACGGTATTTAGTGCAAATTCATTATCCTTTTTAATATAGTCATAATGGACTTGAGATACTATATGAATCATATCTTTTCTCTGTTTTTCATTAGTAGGATAGATAGGTATAGCATACTCTGGCCATTGATAATCATTTGCCAACCAATCACAATAGAAATCAAGTTTTTTACTTGGGGTATGAAATCCATGATAGACTTTACCATTTATAAGGACACCAAATGGTTTGCCTTCATGAAGAAGAACATCTTTCTCATCTTTTTCAACTTCACTTTTAGAAACTTTTTTACCATGCACTATAAAGTTTTCACCATCAAATGGTATCTCTTCCTCTTGAGGTTTATAAACAGCTTCAGCCTCTGTCCAAGCACCTCTATCTCTCATAAACTCATAACATGGAGCGTCACTATTTGGATATGCAGCCTCTGCTGCCTCCTTTAATTTCGGCACATGAGAGAAGTTTTCCTGATAAAACTCTCTTATAGTTATAGTTTTACCTGTCTTTTTACTTGTCCAATACTTTTTAAGACCAAGTTTACCTGTCGGGTCTGTATATTCTGCAAAGAGAGTTGCCCAAAACTCTACCTCTTCCCATACCTCACCAAGACCCGCTTTCATATGTGCTTCTAAAGTTCCTCTTGATGGATTTTTTGGTTTCCATCCCATCTTTTCAAGTGCTACTCTTAAAGCGGGTTGTCTAAATGCACACCATTGACCCGGGGTTGATGGCTCACTCTGCTCATCATGTCTCTCTCCAGATAGTCCGACAGGGAGAACATAGTCACAGAACCAATTTGTTTCACTCCAAGTTGGGGAGAGGTTGAAAGTTAGCTCAAACTTATCTTCTCTTTTTAAAGCCTCTATCCATCTAAAACCATCTGGATTTATCCATACAGGATTATATACTCTTGGAACCCAAACAGCTATCTTATCAGCTACTTTTATACCTTTCTTTTGCCATTTTTTTCTCCACTCATCATCCATTATCAAGTGAGGGAATAGGAAACTCATCTCATAAGTGCTTAATGGATACTCTGGTGGCCAAGAGTAATCATTCCAAGTATCAACTTTTCCTGGAGCCTTTCCAGCCTTAGTTGCACCAAACCATTTTCCATTTACAGCTATATGGTGCCAGTGGTGCCAACTAATACCACCTACATCTCCTCTTAAGGAGCCTGTCAATGCCATTACAAGGAAACCTGCCCTTGTATTCATCCAACCACCACGATGTGCTATAGTTCCAGCTCTCCAGAGATAGGTGGCTATCTTATCTCCAGCATATACTATCATTTCCCATAATTTATCGAGTTTATACTCTTGACCTTCAAGTTTGCACTCTTTTACCACAAACTCTTTAGTGTAAGGAGCATACATCTCTTTCAAAAGCTCTATAAAACTTTCATAACTCTCATCTTTTGGAAGATTTTTAATATAACCTTTTTCTTTGATAAAATTTAAATATTTTTTATCTCTCATAAGAACAGGCCAATTAATCCAATCTCTCACAAACTCATGGTTTACAAGACTCTCTCCACTAAGGGTTGTTTCATTTAAAAGTCTATTTGCCAAGTATAGATATAGTGCCGCTTCACTTCCAGGCCAGAGAGGAATCCATAAATCAGCTATACCAGCGGAGTTGGATAGTCTTGGGTCAAGAACTACCATTTTGGCACCTTTTTTTCTTGCATCAGCTATAAAACCCGCACTCTGTTGAAAATAGTGTCCAGCATCTGCTGCATGGCTTGATTGTAAGAAGATGAGCTTTGTATTTGCCCAATCTGGAACATTTCTATCATCATTCGCCCATTGAATTGAGCCTTCTCTTGCTCCAGCTGAACAGATATTGGTATGTGAATTGAAACCATCTATACCAAGAGTATGAGGAACTTTACCACTAAATCCAGCTTCATTTGGACGACCAACTTGATAGATAAACATTTTTCTACTTACTTCATCGCCTTTTTCGAGTAACTCTGCTATCTTTGGACCTATCTCTTTCATAGCACTATCCCAAGTTACTCTTACCCATTTTCCTTCTCCTCTTTTACTTCCCGGAGCTCTTTTTAATGGGAAAGGTATTCTATCTGGGTCATACATTTGCGACCAGGTTGCATAACCTTTTGCACAGTTTCTTCCCCTACTTCCAGAGTGAAGAGGGTTACCCATATATTTTTTAGCAGTTAAAGTTTTTTTATCAACCCATACGGTGAGACCACACCCAGCTTCACAGTTGTTACAAGCTGTTGGAACTATAAAATAATCATTTACTTTTATACCATCTGGGTTCTCGTTACTTTGAACTCCATTTCTTTCAATACCACCTCTTTTCCAATCATCTCCATCTAACTCTTTAAAGTCATCCCACTCATTGAGTGGTGGATAGAAATTCAAACTTTTTGGTGTATTTGTGAATTTTGGTAACTCTTTTTCTTCTGCTTTTAAAATAGTTTCAAATACTCCACTCCCAATAGATACAGTTCCAACTGTAAATGCACTTGCTTTTAAAAAGTTTCTTCTACTTTTAAACATCTCCTCTCCTTAACTTAGTGGTAATAGTTGTGGTATAATAAGCCATACATGTTTTGCAATAAAAAGTCCTACTATAGCTGATATACTTGCTAATGTTAAAAGTGATGAGCTTTTACTTTTTAGACTTATATAAACTAAAAACATAGGTAATATAAATGCTAAAACTTGACCAGTCCAGAATAAATTGTTATAAATACCACCCTCTCTTATAAAGGCAATAGTTGCTGAAGCCTCTTCAGCTTTCATATGACCAAAATAGTATTCACCCATATAGATTAATAGGCTAAAAAAGGCACTTAATCCCAAAATGATAGCTAAGTCTCTCTTTGCCTCATACTCATAACCTCGTCCAATGAGTAAAAATATACCACTACCACAAAGGAGGGCTGCTAACATCATTTGAGCCAATTCGGTTGGAGTTTGCCATAACTCTCTTGCTGTCGCCTCTCCCATAATTGTTGCTGTATAGAGAGTGACCGGTATAGATAGAATAACAGCAATTTTCAAAAGAGTATCATAATATTCAGTTAAATTGCACTCTTTTTTTAAAATATATTTTTTTACCGATATTAAACTCAAAATAAACATTATTCCAGTGAAAACCGTTGCCATCCAAGCACCTACTGTTATTGCACTACTCCAATTTGGATGTAAAAATATATTTATCATTCTCAATGGTTGATGCAAATCTAAGAGAGTAAATAGTAAAAATATATTTAAAAATACAAAAGAGATAATTGGCATATTTTTTCTTACACTATCATTTGTGCTTTTATTATGTCTTGCCAATAAATATGCTCCAATTAATACTACACCAGTTCCTATACTTTTTGCCCACATATTTAGTGTTATCATCCAACCCCAAATAACTTGAGGAATAGGAACATCTAAAGTTACTACAGCTTGAGTTGCTGCATAAGTGTGTTCAACCATTAGTGACCTCCTATATGTTCTAAATGAGTAATATTATTGAAAAGATTAAATCCTTCTTCTCTTTTTGACGCAAGAGGATTTAAATTTACTTCACTACTACCAACATAGAAATGTTTTGGGTGAGTATTTTTCTCCGGTTTCCTTACCCTTACACCACTTCCCTTTTGGTGTTGCATAATATATTTACTGATTTGACTTTCAGGGTCATCTAAATCACCAAATATATTAGCCTCGACTGGACAAGCAACAACACAAGCTGGCATCATTCCAGTTGCTACTCTATGCGCACAGAAGGTGCATTTATCAGCTGTATTTGTAACTGGGTCCATATAGATTGCACCATACGGACAAGCCATCATACAACCGGCACAACCGATACATCTATCTTTATCTATATTTACAATACCATTTTCAAGATAGTGTAAAGCACTTACAGGACATATTCTTTCACAAGGTGCATCATCACATTGATTACATCTTAGGGGAGTAAAAGTTCTCTTTGTTTCAGGATATGTTCCTACATCTACATATTTTACCCTTAGCCTCCATGAATGTAGGGGAACTTTATTTTCCACTTTGCAAGCTATTTCACAAGCTTTGCACCCCATACAGAGATCAAGGTCAACCAAAAAGCCTAACTTCATAAGCCCTCCTTATAATTTTTATAGCATTATTATAATCATTATGTATAATAATAACTTTACAGTGATATAATATCTAAATTAAACATAAATAAAACTTGATACTAAAAAGTTAAACATATAAAAATAAAATATTTTAACTAAGGTGGGAAGTATTGATA
>JALWZK010000196.1:0-4641 GCA_027002665.1 Campylobacteraceae bacterium
GTATAATATAGTTACACTTTTACTATTAGGATTGAGATTGCAGGATATTACACTTATACTATTAGGTGCTGGTAGTGCCTCACGATTTAAGCTCCCTCCTAAGAAACAGTGGTTATGGAGTGGAGATAGACCATTATGGTTACAGGTAGCTCATGAGTTTTCTGAAATAGAGGATTTTGCAGATATTATAATAGTATCATCTAAAGATGATATAAGAGTCATGTCATATTTTGCTGATTACTCTTTTATAGAGGGTGGAAGTAGCCGACAGGAGTCTTTAAAAAATGCTCTAAAGTATGTTCAGACAGATTTTGTTTTAGTATCTGATATTGCAAGGTGTTGTCTCGATAGAGATATGATAAGAAGAGTGCTTCTATCAAAAAAACCGAATAGTTGTGTTGTTCCTACACTCAATATTATAGACACACTCTATTTTAAAGGCTCTCCTATTGATAGAGATGCTGTAAAGATTATTCAGACGCCTCAACTATCTTATAGTCCAACTTTAAAGAGGGCATTGGATACCGATATGGAATTTACAGATGATAGCTCTGCTATAGCTTCTCAAAATGGAGAGATTATCTTTG
Organism: Campylobacteraceae bacterium; assembly: GCA_027002665.1. Taxonomy (GTDB): domain Bacteria; phylum Campylobacterota; class Campylobacteria; order Campylobacterales; family Sulfurovaceae; genus UBA1140. Next base: position 588 of record JALWZK010000196.1, read on the forward strand.
TAGAGGGTTCTACTAAAGCCCATAAGCTAACAACTGTTGAAGATTTAGATAGGTTGGATTGCTTAAAACCACCATCAAAAAGAGCCTTAGTTGGATTTGGTATAGATATTCACCCTTTTGAAGAGGGTAAACAGATGTATCTATGTGGGGTGGAGATAGATTCACCATTCGGATTTAAGGCTCATAGTGACGGAGATGTGGCAATTCATGCACTAATTGATGCTCTACTTGGAGCAGGTGGACTTGGAGATATTGGAGAGTTCTATCCAGATAGTGATATGAGATATAAAGGAGTCAATTCGACTATACTTTTAAAAGATACAGTGGAGAGGTTAAATTCAATGGGATATGTTATTGGAAATGTCGATTTATCAATTATTGCACAGATTCCAAAACTCTTAAGATATAAGAGGGATATGAGATTTAATCTTGCAAAAATATTAAATATAGGAGCAAATTTTGTTAATATAAAGGCTACAACGGCGGAGAGACTTGGAGCAATTGGCAGAAAAGAGGGGGTAGCAGTGGAGGCTATTGCAACACTATATTATTATGATTGGACAACAAGATGAAAATAACTATTATAGAGAATGAGTTATATTTGGCTCAGAGTATATCGACTAAGCTTAATCAATCTGGATATGAGACTGAGATTTTCTCTTCAATAAAAGAGGCTATGAGAAAGAGTTCTGGAGATGCCTATCTATTATCGACAAATCTACCCGGGCAGAATTTTAACCCTATTATTACTAAATTTAGGGAAAAGATTATTATCTTAATGGTGAGCTATATTAATAACGATACAGTTGCCGCACCACTAAAATTGGGTGCAAATGATTATATTGTAAAGCCATTTATGATTGAGGAGCTTCAGAGAAAGATAGAACACTATAAGGAGTATCAAACTCTCAAGAAGTATAAAAATCTATATAAGGAATATACTGAATATCTACTACACGATATTAAGGTGGATTATGATGTTAGCAGATTAAATCTTCCTGTGGTGATTTTAACTAACTATATTAAATTGGTTGATAAGTTGGCATTCCAGTATGTGCAGAATAATGATAGGGTTTTGGTATTTATTCCACTTGGGGCTAAGAACTGGAAAGATAAAATATTAAAGGCAAATCCTAAACATATTTTATATATATCAGAGCTTCAGGTTCTAAAAAAATCAGAGAGAGAACAGCTATTTGAGCTTATCTCAAGACGAAAATTTATAATATCTACAACGACAGATATAGAGACACCATATCCAAAAATAGAGATAAATACAGATAATAAACTCTATGACCAAAATGAGATATTGACAATCGATGATTATGTTAAGTTTATTGTAAATAGTTTCCAGTATCAATTTCCAGATACGGAGCTATCTAAAAAATTGGGAATTTCCAGAAAAAGTTTATGGGAGAAAAGGAAAAAATATGGCATCTTTAAGAAAAAATAGACAACTATATATAGATGCCGAAGCTCTATCTACTCTCGCTTTAGTTCAAGAGGGATTAATTGCACCTGTTACCAGATTGATGAATAGGGAGGAGGCCTTAGAGGTAAATAGAACAAAGATGTATAAGGGAGTTCCATACCCTTTTGCATTCATATTATCCCCAAGTGGTAAAAGAAATAGAGAGGTGCTTAAAAAGGCAAAAAAGGGAGATATACTTGAACTTGTAAATGAGGGAAAGGTTGTAGGGGAATTGAGAGTTGATGAGACCTATGAGATAGATAGAGATGAGAGGCTAACATGTATATTTGGAACATCTGACCCATCTCATCCGGGAGTTAAAGAGACAATAAATAGATTGGGAGATATTGCTGTATGTGGTGATTACAGAGTTGAGTATCCTTTAATATCTAGCAGTATAAAAAGGGTTAAAAATTTAATATCGGCACAGAATGCGAAAGATGTATCGGGATTTATGCTACAGGCAAACCCATTAAACCGCTCCCATGAGAGGATGATAAGGGAGATACTTGACCACTCTGAGATACTTGTGCTATTTTTATTGAAACCTTTTCATAATAGATGGTTGAGATATGATATTAGGTATGAGGCTGTTATCAGTTTTATTGAGAATTTTCTTCCTCAAAATAGAGTTATAGTTGTGCCCTTAGAAAATTCATATATCTTTGCCGGATATAATGAGTTGGTTTTAGATGCACTTGTTGCTAAAAACTATGGGTGTAATAGGTTGGTAGTCACTAAAAATCATGCAAGATTGGGCTCATATTACGATAAAAACCGACTTAATTCCATATTTGATAACTCCAAAGGGATTAAGATGAAGATATCAACTGTTGACCACTATGTATATTGTAATAGATGTAGAACTCTCGTAAGCAACTCAACCTGTCCTCATGGTCAGCACCACCATATACATTACCATTCAGCATCTATACTAAAGCTAATAGAGGCGGGAATGATGCCCCCAAGCATATTGGTTAGAAGGGAGGTTTCGGCTTCTGTGCTCAGCACACTATTCCCCGATAGATTCGATAATATACAGGAGCTGTATGATGCCTTGGTTCCAAATGAGGGGTTAATGGAGGAGCATAGTGAAGAGGATTTCTATATTAAACTTATGGGGTTATATCAGACCAGCTCATTAACATAGGGGGAAAAGATGAGTTTAAATAGAATTTTTATAACATTTTTTGGGTCAGGGCTATCCCCTATCGCTCCCGGAACTGTCGGTAGCCTCTTAGCTCTAATTATAGGATTGGGGCTACTTCAAATTATTCCAATGGAGACCTTTTTTATGCTAACGATAGTCACTACTATAATAGGTATATTTGAGGTAAATAGATATGAAAAGGCTACAGATACCCATGATGATAAGAGTATTGTGATAGATGAGGTCTCTGGAATGTGGATTGCTATGATATTTGCTATCTCTGTATCATATAGTATGAGTTTTAATTATGCTTATGAGGTAGCAGTTATCTTAAGTTTTATCTCATTTCGATTGTTTGATATATGGAAACCTTCAACCATAGGGGTTATAGATAGAAGAGTAAAAGGTGGACTTGGTGTTATGGGAGATGATATATTGGCAGGAGTTGCGGGAGGGCTACTTACAGATATTATATTAATTGGATTAGATAAAATCTTATAGTGAAAAGATATTTCACTCTAACTATAATAACTCTAATTATAGTAATTCTACTATATAACTATGCAGATAGGGAGACTGCACTATATTTTTACTCTATTCCATCAGATAGTAGCATTAAAAGCTTTTTCCATTTTATGACGAGATTTGGAAAGAGTGAGTGGTATTTAATTCCATCATTTTTGCTATATCTCTATTTTAAAAAGAGAGAGAATAGAGAGTATGCTAAGATGTCACTCTATATATTTATTACAAATATGGTGGCAGGTATTGGAGTTTGGCTTATTAAAATTCCATTTGGAAGGGCAAGACCAAAACTCTATATATTAGATAATATATATGGATTTCAATGGTTTGAGTTTCACCACTCTCTTACATCATTTCCATCAGGTCATACAATTACTGCCATCTCTTCAGCTTTTGCATTGGGATTTATATTTCGGAGATATAGATACCTCTTTTTAATATTTGGGATAGTTGTAGCTCTGAGTAGAGTTGTGGGGGTAAATCACTATATGAGTGATATTGTGTTTGCATCTCTGCTTGGCTATTTTGTGGCTTTAATGCTCTATAAAAAATTAAGATTGTAAAACTCTTTTACAATACTCTAAGGCTCTCCCATCTTTATCACTAACCATTAAAGAAAACCCCATATTAAGGGGGTTTAAGAAAAAAAATTTGTGCCAATTTTCACTACAAAGCCAATTTAGAGTAAAAAATAAAAACAAATAACCTAAGCCAAACAAAGTAAATTCTCCTTAGTAGAGATATTTTTTAACTGCTTAATATGAAGAAATTTCATAATTGATTTAGCAAATTTAAGTTTTTCCTGTCCATTAGAATGATTGGATTTCATATAAAGTATTTTGTTATCAACTTTAATTTTAGAAAGTTCTAAAGAGTTAAGAGCTTCTTTAATTCTATCTGGTGTAATA
>JALWZK010000196.1:4651-5571 GCA_027002665.1 Campylobacteraceae bacterium
ACAATAACCACTTTATCAAGATTAAATTTACTTTTGAGATTATCTAAAACTTTAACCATTGTTTTACTATCAAAAGTGTTTCCACTAAAGAGTTCATATCCAATAGGTAATCCGTTCTTGTCTATCAGTAATCCCATAACCACTTGAACATCTCCCTTGTGCTTTGCACTCTCTGTGAGAAATTTTCCATCTTTTGAATACCCAAATTTTTTTAAATCATTCTCATTTTTACTCTCGTCCGAGCGTTAGCGACAACCCCGCAACGAAGTGAGGACAAAATAAAAAGTTGTAACATCATAAAATACTATATCTGTTGAAATATTAAATAATTTCTTATTTCGATTAAATAGAGCCTTTTCAATATAGGATGTAGATGTAAAAATTTCTACACCCTAATTTCAATCCCCTATCGTATAAATACAGTCGGGTCATAGCCTATTTTATGGGAAATATCAAAAATATCCCATGCATCAAAACCTCGTAACAGTGCTATTTTATAGAGCTTTGCGAAAAAGTTCGCAAACTAATGTCAAATGATACACTAACTTAGCTTGTTTTTTTCTTTTTTTGCATATATTCCAAAAGCTCCTCTTTTTTTAAATTTAACTCTTTAATAACATCATCTATTGATAGGTTAAATTTTGCTATCATTTTTATAGCTGTTTCAAAAATTCCTTTTTGTAATCCTTGTTGTAATCCTTGTGCTATTCCAATCTGAATACCCTCTGCTTTTCCCTCTTCTAACCATCTTTGTGCAAGTGTTGGCATAGTCTTTTCTCCTTTTATGTCTGAAATTATCTCTTTTAACTCTTCTTTTTCTATATCTTTATTTACTACAATATACTCAAATAGTCTTATAACTCTATCATCTTCGAGTCTCACTATCTCTTTTAAAATAGGTTTTAACTCTTGTATATCTC
>JALWZK010000197.1 GCA_027002665.1 Campylobacteraceae bacterium
ACAACAGCAAGAGTTTTAAACTATATCTTAGATAATAATCTAAAAATTAATAAAATGATATATACAAGTAGTAGTTCTGTATATGGCAATAATGAGTTGTGTCATGAGTCTGACCCTCTACAACCCTTGAGTCTCCACTCATCTCTAAAAATTGCAAATGAGAGATTAATTGAGAGTTTTGCTATTAAAAATAGAATAGATTATACTATTACAAGAATATTTAATATGTATGGGGGAGATGACCACTTCTCTATTATCTCCAAAATAATAGAGGCGTATAAGAATAATAAAACATTAAATATTTTTAATAATGGTAGTGCTACAAGAGATTTTATACATATTGACGATGTTGTAAAAGTATATAAAGTTATATTAAATGAGAATATAAATGCACCTATTTTAAATATAGGAAGAGGAATAGAGTGTTCAGTAGGGGAGTTAATCTCTTTCTTAGAGAGTAGAGGCATATATATTAAGACAAGAAATAAGTTAAGAGATGAGTTAAAGAGGTCAACAGCAGATATATCTAAACTCTTAAATATAATGGGTGAAGAGGAGGAGTTTATTAAGTTAAAAGATTATCTTTTAAAGGAGATAGAGAATTTAAAAACAGTATCATCTTATTAGAGCTGTATTTAAGTTTTCTAAGATGCCTATTTCTGGGGATTTCATAAAAAATAGATTTTAATTTAAGCTGATTTTAAGGAGATTAATTGTATTATTTTTTCAAGAGAACGCCGAAATATGGTTATTTGGTTGCGGTTTTAATATACTCCCTTATAGGGTTTGAAACTCTAAGGTCTCAAGGTGTGCAATAACTTCTGCCATGTTTTAATATACTCCCTTATAGGGTTTGAAACTTCATTTTATATAGTAATAATAGAGAAAAAACAAAAACTCCTTACAAAAGAGACCCAATGAGATTAACCACCTATCAACAACAAGCAATAAAAAAACATTTTTTAGAGGTATTTAAAGAGGGAGAGATTTATCTATTTGGTAGTCGTGTGGACGATAATGCTAAAGGAGGAGATATTGACCTCTATCTGGTTGTGCCGAACATCAAAGATTTAGCCACAAAAAAGATAGACTTCTTGGTAGCCTTGAAACGAGATATAGGAGAACAAAAGATAGATGTGGTCTTCGATAGAGGTAAAAATAGACTAATAGATAAAATTGCAAAAGAGAAAGGAGTGAAATTGTGAATGAGCTAAACGAGATATTTAAGATATGTGATGTAATGTTTATTAATGCCGATATAGACTATAATGAGTTGAGTTCTACAAAAATAACAAAGAAGTTTTTTGAAGATTATAATAATACTCGGATTGTAAATAGTTTTCTATTTAACTTTAGTAAACTTCAAGATAAAATTGGAGCAAAACTTTTTAAAAAAGCCCTCTATGAACTCAAAGAGATAGATAGTTATTCTATGGCAATGATAGATGTGCTTAATAGACTTGAGAAGTTGGAGATTATAGATAATAGTAATGCGTGGGATAGACTTAGAGAG
>JALWZK010000198.1 GCA_027002665.1 Campylobacteraceae bacterium
GTTAAGGGGAGCTATGGGTTATGCTCTTAAAAAAGTAACCTGTATAAACCCTAGCTATAACTGTAATGAGTGTTTTGCAAAGAGTTCTTGTCTATATTATGATTTTTATGAGAAAAAAGATACATTTCATAAATATAGATTTGATATTGAGTTAGGAAGTGGTAAATTTGATTTTGGACTCTATATCTTTGATAATATTTGTGATAAATTACCTTATGTTTTAAGTGCTTTAGAGATGACACTTACTAAAAATGGTCTAACTAAAAATAACTATAAATTTAATGATTTAGAGTTTTTTCTAAATGGAAATCTTATCTATAAAAATGGAGAGTTTAAATCTTTAGATATTTTACAAAAAAGCTTTAAAGTAGACAGCTTTTGTCCAAATATTAAGGTAAAATTACTCACACCTATTAGGATTAAAAAGAACAATAGGTTTCTAAGAGATGATGTGGATTTAGAGGACATCTTACGCTCTATATATCAAAGAGAGCAGGAGTTTACAACAGGAGAGAGAGTCTATAAACTTGAGTTTGAGCCAAACTATAAAACGGTATTAAAGGCTTTAGTTTATAAACCTCTTTTGCGAAATAGTAATAGACAAAACCAAAGAATGAATATGGACGGCATAATGGGGGAGATGGTTTTTATGGGGTTAGATAATGAGAGTTATAGGCTTTTAAAGCTTGGTGAGATTATAGGAGTTGGGAAGCAGACGGTTATGGGACTTGGGAAGATTGAGGTTGAGGAATTAGATTAAAAATGGAGGATATAGATGGAATGAGTTACTTTAATGATAAAAAGTTTAAAAGCTTAATAGAGAAACCAAAAAATATTGAGCCAATATTAGAAAAGGATATGTGCTTAATTAGTGGTGACTTTTATGGTATTCAAAAATTTATTTTTGATAGGTTATCAACTAAAAATGCTAGTAAAGTCTTAAGAGCAAAGTCAGCTTTTATTCAGATATATACTGAATATCTAGCAAGATATATCTGTTATAAATTAGAGATTGATAAATCTCATATTCTCTCAATGAATGCAGGGAAATTTGAGATTTTAGCTCCTAAAGACAATATAGAACTTAAAGAGATTCAAGATATTATCGATAAATATTTTCTTAAAAACTTTTATGGTCTAAGTGGAGTAATGCTAAGTAAGGTTAGTTGTTCAGAAGATGACTTTAAACCAAAAGAAAATTATAAAAAATTACGAAAAAAGATTATAAATGGTGTAGAGGATAAGAAGTTTCAAAAGTTTAATCTTAAAAATAGTCCAAATCTTTTGGAGTATGATACAGATATTGACAATAAGACGCTTTGTCGTATTTGCAATATCCGAAAGCTAGATGAAAATTTAGATGATAGATGTGAAACTTGTAATACATTTGTGGTTTTAGGAGAAAAGCTTGTCTCTAATAAAAGGTCAGTAACAGCAAAAGAGTTAAATATAAATTTAGATGAGAGGGATTTTGAAATTCTTTTAACTTCTAATATTAAATCGTATGTACTTCGAGCAGGGGATTCTTTTGCTACTTTTGAAACTTTGGCTGAAAACTCTTGCAAAGAGAGTGAAACAGGCATAGAAGCATTAGCCATTTTAAAAGCAGATGTTGACAATATGGGTAAGTTTTTAGAAAAGAGTAGTGTTACGGATAGTTTTGAAAATTTTGATAAGTTCTCTAAAACTATGGATAACTTCTTCTCTATCTACATTCCTCAAATGATGAAAGAGCAGTATCCTGATACCTATACCGTTTTTGCAGGTGGTGATGACCTCTTTTTACTTGGTGCTTGGGACGAAATATTGGAATTAGCAAGAATCATAAGAGAGGAGTTTAAAGTGTTTGTAAAAGATGACACTTTAAGTATCTCTTTTGGTATTGCTATAGCTAAACCTACCACTCCAATTAGTTATTTAGCTGAACATACAGAGAGATTACTTGAAGAGGCTAAAGATATAGATGATGGTAAAGAGGTAGAAAATCCTAAAGATGCTATTTCACTTTTTGGTGAAACGGTTAAGTGGAGTAAGTATTTATCCGTCTATAGTGAGCTTTATGGTCAATTAGAAGCTTTTGAAAAAAACTTAAATACAGCGTTTCTTTATAGATTACTAGAGCTTATAGAAATGAGCAAAAAGGTAAAGTATGACGATGATATTCCATCTACAATATGGAAGTCAAAGTTTAGATATAGCTTTAATCGAAATGTATTAGCAAGAGTAAATAGTACCCAAGATAAACAACAAGCAGAGGTATTGTTAAAGCTTTTAAGTAAGCTTATAGATAGAGAACCAAAAGCTACAAAAATGGTAGTTAATGAATTTATTTACAAAAGGAGAGAGTCATGATAGAGTTAGACTATAAAAAAGACAAAGAGTTGTTTAATAAAACTGCTCAAAAGTGGGCTGAAAAGATTTTTGAAGATAAAGAGTATATAGAGAAAGAGAAAAGAGGAAGAGTAGAGAAAAATTTTAAGAAAGAGCCAATAAAAACTACTCAAATGAGAAAGTTTTATGAGCAAATATTAGAGAGATATAATGAGGTTAAAATAGAGAAAAAAGCGTTTGATGATGTTTTACCATTTATAAAAATGATAAATTCTAAAGTTGAATATGCTTATAGTCGAGAATTAGTAAATAAAAGTTTTAGAAAGATGATGACAACTTCTATTGAACAAATTGAAGATGAAACAAAATTAGAGAATTTCAAACTCTTTTTTGAAGCAGTTATAGGATTTTATAAAGGGAGCAAATAAGATGAAAATAGAAAAATTAACAGGAACAATAGAACTTTTAAGTGGACTTCACATAGGTGGAGGAGATGATACTATGAAGATTGGAGGGATTGATAATGGTGTTATTAAAGATGTCAATACCGACAAACCTTATATACCTGGTAGTTCACTCAAAGGTAAAATGAGAAGTCTGTTAGAGTGGCATATTGGAGTAGTTGGAATTGGAGATGGCAATCCATTTAACTCTAAATTATTAGACAATGCAATTTTTAATAATACACAAGTAAAAAATAGAGCTGAGATTCTTTTAAAACTCTTTGGAGATAAAGAGGGGGCATTTGGAATTACTAGAATAAATGTTGGAGATTGTCATTTAAATGATGAGTCTAAAGGAAAGGTCTTATCAGAAGCAAAATATGAGAATGTGATTAACCGACAAAAGGGAACAGCAGAACACCCAAGACAGACAGAGAGAGTTCCTGCTGGAGTAAAGTTCAATTTTGATATTCGCATAAAAGTATTAGATGGTGATAAGAAAGATGAGCTTATATCTATGGTCAAAGAGGGGTTCAAATTGATTGAGTCTGACTATCTTGGAGGTAGTGGTTCAAGAGGATATGGACGAGTTAAATTTCATTTAAGTGAGTAGGCTATGAAGTTATATAGAGTAAGCATTACTCCTACTTCTGATTTTGCTACTAAGCTTAAAGGAGATACTCTCTTTGGTCAATTCTGTTGGGCAATCTATTATCTTTTAGGCAAAGATAGGTTAGAGGAGCTACTAAAAGATTATCGGGAACAAAGAGAACCATTTTTAGTTGTTTCTGATGGTTTTACACAAGGGTACTTACCAAAACCTAAAATGCCAAGTAGATTTTTAAATGAAAAGAGTGAAGATAAAAAGATTAATCGTAAAAAGATTTGGCTAACACTTAATGATTTGCTCAAAGGAGAGTATGCTAAAGCCAAGCAAGAAAAGGAGATAGGCAGTAGAGATAAACAAGATATGAGTCTGCATAACTCATTAAACTATAAAACATTTCATACAGGTAATGGTTTTGACCCCTATGCACTAGAGGTTATAAGTTTATCGAAGAAAGATATTTACTTTTTGCTTGATGAAAATCAGTTGCTATTTAATGAGTTTAAAGAGGTTTTAACACTTCTTTCCGATATGGGTTATGGTAAAAAGAGTACTATAGGAAAGGGGAGATTTGAGATTGATAAGATAGAAGAAGTCAGTGTAGAGAGTAGCTCAAAAGCTTTTATGACTCTTAGCCCCTTTACTCCTAGTGGCATAAAATGTAAAGAGATTTACTATGACCCATTTACGCGTTCTGGTAAATTTGGAGCTAATAGAGCCTATAAGAGTGCATTTAAAAAGCCTCTACTTTTGGCTGATGTGGCTTCGGTGATAGAGTTTGATAGTATAGAGAGTCATCAATATTTAGGTTCAGCTATTAGTGGATTATCTGATAACCCTAAATATAAAGATACTGTTCATCAAGGCTATAGCATTGTTTTACCACTAAAGGAGTTGAATTATGATTAGAGATAATCTAAATACCTACTATTTAAAGTTAAAAACTATTACTCCCATTCATATAGGAACAGGAGAGGCTTATGAGCCTACTAATTTTGTAATAGATGGTGGTAAGCTATATCAATTTGATGAGGTTCTATTTTATCAAAGTTTAAATCCTTCTGATAAGAGATTATTTAATAAAAAGCTAAACAGTTGGATGAGTGTAATTGATTTCTATCGCTCTAAAGTAAAAGAGGCAAAGATTATTGCTAACTTTGAGTGTGATGTATCTAAAAAAGTTGAAAATACTTACAAAAAATTGAAAAATGATGATGGCTCAAAAAAGAAAAATCAGTTTCAGATAGCCCAAACCTTTAAAAATCCAAATACACATAGAGCTGTTATTGTTGGGAGTAGTTTAAAAGGAATGCTAGATACTGTATTGAAAATTTATCCTAAAAAGATAAAAAGTAATGAGCCAAGACAGAGGCTTATTGTATCTGATGCGATACTTTTAGAGGGAAAAACAGAGATAGGCTATGCCTATAGGAAACATAAAAATCCAACAAAAACAGCACGAAGTGAGATACCTCAAATGGTTGAGATAATCTCTAAAGGTTCTACTTTTATATTTAGCATTACGACAGAATACTCTTTTGAAGAAATTAAAAGAAAAATGAGAGATTACCATAATGATAGAGATGATAGTAGATATACTCAAGCAGCCAATAGCTTTATAGCAAGAGTAGGTAAGTTTTGTGGTAAAGAGTATATGGTTGATGATGGTAAAAATGTTTTAAACAGTTATGGTAAACCTATTGCTACACATACACTTTATGAGAGTGGTGATAGTTTTGGATGGATAGATATTGAAGAGATAAGCAAAGATGAGTTTGATAATGCTCTTAAATCTATCGCCAATCAAGAAAAAGAGTACTATGCTAAAATAAAAAAGCAACAAAAGAGTATTATAGAGACAATAGCTACTCAAAAAAGAAAAGCTAAAGAGGAGGCAATTAGAAAACAGAAAGCACGAGAAGAGGAGAAGCGAAAAGAGGCAGAGGCTAAGACAAAAAGGGAAGAGGAGTTGGCAAAAATGTCTCCTATTGAGAGAAAATTAGAGGAATTGGTTCAAAATGATAGAGCCAATACCCCAAAAACTACACTTCTTTTAAATGCTATAAAAAATAATCTTTTTGAAGATAACCGTTTAGAAGCACTTAATCTACTAAAAGAGCTTTTAATTAAAGA
>JALWZK010000199.1 GCA_027002665.1 Campylobacteraceae bacterium
GGTACAGGTAACTCTGAAGTTGTACTCAATAGATATGTTGCAGATAGAAGAATATATCCAGCTATTGATGTTACAAAATCAGGAACAAGAAAAGAGGAGCTTATGACAGACCCAGAGACTCTTCAAAAAGTGTGGGCAATTAGAAATGCTATGCAGAATATGGAAGATGTAGAGGCTCTTAAATTTCTCTTTTCAAAAATGACAAAGACTAAAAGTAATGAAGAGTTTTTAGCAATTATGAATAATAGTTAAGAGATGAGAATAGGTGTTTTTGATTCAGGAGCAGGTGGACTTAGTGTTGTTAAATCCCTAATTAAATCTAAATATTTTGATGAGATAATATATTATGGAGATACAGCACGAGTTCCCTATGGAACAAAAGATAAAAATACAATTATTAGATACTCTCTTGAAGCTTTAGAGTTTTTTAATAATTTTGATATAGATTTACTAATTACAGCTTGTAATACAGTTAGTGCTTACGCTTTAGAAGATATGAACCAACAGAGTAACTATCCTGTAATTGGTGTTATAAAATCAGGTGTTATGGCAGTAGAGAGACACAATATTAAAAAAGATGACTCTATCTTAATTATTGCAACTCGTGCTACTGTTGCATCAAACAAATATCAAGATGCTCTAAGAGATTTAGGATATAATAATATAACAGCAATTCAAACAGGTCTATTTGTTCCAATGGTAGAGGAGGGGATATTTAGTGGAGAGATTTTAGATGCCACAATGCAATACTACTTTAGAGATATATCTACACCATCAGCTCTAATCTTAGGTTGTACACATTTTCCATTAATTAGTAACTCTTTAAGTAACTATTTTAAAAATTTCCCAACTCTAATCCATTCAGGTGAAGCGATAGTTAACTATCTTGAGATAAACTACTCTTTAGAAGAGAAGCAAGATGAGACAAAGCTAAAAATTTTTGCCTCTGATAATGTATCTGGACTTAGAAGGATTGCTAAAAAATGGTTATCGTTCTAAGGAGAGAATTAAAAAATGAGAAAGATTTTTCTATTAACTATATTAACAACAGCTCTATTTTCAGTATTCAATGCAAATATAACTCCCATTACACCAGCTATTAAAGATAGAATGGTAAAGGGTAACTCATGGCACAAAGGTTGTCCAGTGCCTTTAAAAAATCTTCGTTATGTAAATGTAATCTATCATAGCTTTAGTGGAGAGGATAGATTAGGAGAGTTGATAGTTCATAAAGATATAGCAAATGATATAGTATGGGTTATGGAAGAGCTATATAATATTGGTTATCCTATACGGCAGATGAGGTTAGTTAGTGATTTTAATGGAGATGATTGGAAATCAATAGAGGCTGATAACACCTCTGCTTTTAACTGTAGAAAAGCTACAGGCTCAACTAAGTGGTCAAGACACTCTTTTGGAAAAGCAATAGATATAAATCCTATTGAAAATCCATATGTCTCAAGAACAGGTTATATATCACATAAAAAATCTTTAAGATATAGAAAAAG
>JALWZK010000200.1 GCA_027002665.1 Campylobacteraceae bacterium
GATAAGGATACAAGATTTAACCTTGAGTTACTAAAGAAAAAGAAAAAAGAGGAACAGAAAAAGAAAAATAAGAAAAAAGAGAATAAAAAAGATAATAAAAAAGATAATAACCAGCAACAGCAGAATAAAAATAGTCAAGATAAAAAATCTCAAAAACAGAAAGAGCAAGAGAGTAAAGATAAAGATAATAAATCAGATAAAGAGAAAAGAGAAACTCAAAAGAGAAAAGAGCAAGAGAAAAAGCGAAAAGAGCAACAGAAAGATAATATGAAAGAGAATAATAAAACTCAACCACCAATAACCAATATGGAGGAGAGAAAGTGGCAAAAGATGTTAAATAGCAGAGGAGTTAATACTTTAATGTTACCATTAAGAAGAGGAGATAAGAGAGATGAAAAGAATCCTTGGTAGTCTAATACTATTAATTGTAAATATATTTGCAAGCGTAGATGTATCCGTTAGTTCTCCGGTGGTATATAGAGGAGATATTGTAAACTATACAATAAGTGCAGATGGAACAGATATAGATTTTCCAAAAATTACAGAGATTGATAACTATCCAATTATAGGCACATCTTCAGCTCAATCAATAAATATAATTAATGGTGTAACAACCAGAACCATATCTAAAACATATAGCTTTAGACCAGATAAAAGTGTAACTATTCCATCTTTCAATGTGAAGGCAGATGGAAAGAGCTATAAGACTAAAAAGTTAAAGGTAAAAGTTTTAAAACCTCAAGCCAGTAAATATGGAGAACCATTTGTCTTAGAGATGAGGTTAAATAAAAAAGAGGCATTTGTGGGAGAACCTATAGAGCTTACTGTAGCTTTTAAGCGAAAACTGAACGCTCACTTAAATAAACTTCAAATTAGTGAGCCAAAATTAGATAACTTTTGGGTAAAGAGAGTAGATAGAGTAGAAAATGGAAACGAAGGGGATTATATATTTGAGAAGAGATACTATCAGATATTCCCTCAAAAGGCAGGAGAGTTTAAAATTCCCCCTATTGAGGCTTTAATTGGAATAGCTCAACATGGTGGTGGAGCATTTAATGACCCATTCTTTAGCTCATTTATTCAAGACCTCGATTGGCATAAGATTTACTCAAATGATTTAAATCTAACAGTTCACCCACTACCAGACAACCTTGAGTTATATGGAAAATATAAAATGGAGGCTAAAGCAGACAAAACTAAAGTTTATGCAAATAAACCTGTAAATCTAACCATAACTATAGAGGGTGAGGGGAATATTGATGATATTAAAAAGTTTAACCCAACAATAGATAGTGCCATTGTATATGCCGACGAACCAAAAATATCCTCTCAGCTTGTTGGAGGAGTATATAGAGGAACTTTTACCCAAAAAATAGCAATTATTGCAGATAGTAACTTTACTATTCCATCAATGGAGTTGAAATATTTTGATAAAGATACAAAAAAGGTTAAAACTATTAAAACTAAACCGATTGATATTGAAGTTATAGGTGGAAATAAATCC
>JALWZK010000201.1 GCA_027002665.1 Campylobacteraceae bacterium
AGCCGCAATAGTTAGGCTACGACATCTTAACTGCCAATTCCTGCAAAGGAAAGCTATAATATTAACTTAATTATAGCTAGTGAGGTGAAATCGAAGTAGATAGAATATTATTGCATAATAGATTGATAATCATTTTCGATACTTTTGTGATTTCTATTATTTTCTATTGAAAAGGATACTATATCAAAATCATCCTGGAATATCTGTATAATTTAGGGGGAGAACAAGGTTTAAAAATAACCATATAAATTAATTTATATGGTTTATTAAGAAGATTTAATTTGTCTCTTTATCAATTATCTTATTAGCTTTAATCCAAGGCATCATTGCTCTAAGTCTCTCACCGGTCTTCTCTAACTCACTCGCTTTTAGATTTCTTCTCTCCGCATTCATTCGTGGATAACCTGCTTGACCCTCTAAGATAAAATCTTTTGCAAATTTACCATTCTGTATCTCTTTTAAAATCTCTCTCATAGCCTTTTTAGAGTGTTCATTAATAACCCTAGGTCCGCTTATCATATCCCCATACTCTGCTGTATTTGAGATTGAGTATCTCATATTTGCAATTCCACCCTCAAAGATAAGGTCCACAATAAGTTTTGTCTCATGCAGACACTCAAAATATGCCATCTCTGCCGGATATCCTGCCTCTACAAGAGTCTCAAATCCCGCTTGGATAAGTGCTGTAATACCACCACATAGGACTGCCTGTTCTCCAAATAGGTCTGTTTCAGTCTCATCTTTAAATGTGGTCTCAATAATTCCTGTTCTACCACCACCGATAGCAGAGGCATAAGATTTAGCAAGTTCAAGAGTCTCTCCAGATGGGTCTCTATCGACTGCCACTAAGTCAGGTATCCCTCTACCCTGCACAAACTCATTTCTTACTGTGTGTCCCGGTGCTTTTGGGGCTACCATCATAACATTGATAGATGGTGCAGGATTAATTCTTCCAAAATGGATTGAGAAACCGTGTCCAAATCCGATAGTTGCACCCTCTTTTAGATTTGGAGCAATCTGATTATCATAAATCTCCTTCTGTTTCTCATCTGGAACTAAAATCATTACAACATCACCCTTAGCTGATGCCTCTTCAACGCTCATTACTTCAAAACCCTTAGCCTTAGCTTTTGCCCATGAGCTACCACCCTCTCTAAGACCCACAACTACGCTGACACCACTATCTCTTAAGTTTTCAGCGTGTGCATGTCCTTGACTACCAAAACCTATCATTGCTACTGTTTTTGATTTAATAATATCTAAATTACAATCCTTATCGTAATATACATTTAACCGTTTCATCAATTTTTCCTTATGGGATTTAAAAGTTTGCGATTATAGCTAAAGATTGCTTATGTTGTTAAACAAATATCGCTATAATATAATTTAACTAAATCTATTTAGTTTAAGGATTTGATATGTTGGAATTTTTACTCAATGAACTGCTATGGTGGCATTGGATTATTTTTGGATTTCTACTGCTTATTGTAGAGATTTTTACCGGCACTTTTATAATGTTAGGTCTGGGATTGGGTGCTATTATTTTAGGTGGTATAGATATAATCTTAGTTTTATCTTTAAATAGTAAACTTCTATTATGGATTATATTTAGTTTAATAATTATAGCCATACTATTTAAATTTTTTAGACAACAGAAGGGCGATAAGAGTGGTCAATCTGACTATGCCATAGGGGTTAGAGGTGTAGTTGAAGAGCCTATTGAAGCCTATGGGAGAGGTAAAGTGAAATTTAATCAACCAATACTTGGAAATACAATATGGCACGCTACGGCTAAGGAGGATATTCCAATTCTTGCAGATGTTAAAGTTGTAAATATTAAAGGAAACCTGATTGAGGTTGAGAAAATATAGATAAAGGATTTAAAATGGAGACAGGACTCAATATATTAATTGTTCTTATTATAGCTGTTATTATTACCCTATATAAAGGGATAAAGATAGTTCCTCAAGGAGAGGAGTGGATTATAGAGAAACTTGGTAGATTTAGTAAAACTCTACAACCGGGTTTAAACTTAATTGTGCCATTTATAGATAAGGTTAGAGCAAAAATCTCTACAAGGGATATTATTATGGATATTCCACAACAGGAGGTTATTACAAAAGATAATGCAGTTATTAGAACTAATGCAATAGCTTTTGTAAGAGTTACCAATCCTAAAGATGCACTATATGGTGTGGAGGATTTTAAATTGGCTATTGCCAATCTTATAATGACGACACTCCGTTCAATTATTGGAGAGATGAAGTTAGATGAGGCACTCTCAAATAGAGAGATTATAAAGGCAAAATTGAAAGATGCCATAATAGATGATGTGGCTGATTGGGGAGTTACTATTAAATCTGTGGAAATTCAAGATATTAATCCAAGTGGCTCAATGCAGGAGTCTATGGAGCGACAGGCGGCCGCAGAGAGAGAGAGGAGAGCAATAGAGACAACGGCAGAGGGGAATAAAAATGCGGCTATCTTGGAGGCACAAGGTAAACTTGAAGCATCAAAATTGGAGGCTGAAGCTCAAATTGCTTTAGCTAATGCCTCTGCTACTGCTATTGAGATGATAAGTGAAGCTGTCAAGGGTAAAGAGTTACCTGCTATGTTCCTACTTGGTGATAGATATATTAATAGCTTAGAGAAGATGTCAAACTCAACCAACTCTAAGATTATTGTATATCCTGCTGATATTCAGAGTTCAATTAAGGGCATGTTGGGGTCACTCTTCAAATGAAAACAAAATCTTTAATGGTTATTAGTAGAACTCCTCAAGGTGGAACAAGATTTATCACCATGGGGATTATGGGTATGTTGAAGAGAACAGTCCAACACTTAGCATTTTGTAAACCGGTTGTAGATAGTTTCAAAGATGATAGTGATATGGACTTTTATAAAGAGTATTTTAGATTAAAGCAGAGTAGGGATAGTGCATATCTATTGGACTTTGAAAATGTAAAGAAACTTCTATCTCAAGATGAGGGGGATTTAATTTATGAGAAGATATTGGAGCATTATGAATTTCTAATTAAAGAGCATGATTTTGTAATATGTAATGGAATGGTAAATGTGGAGTTGGAGGAGTTATTAGATTTTGATATAAATTTTGAAATTGCCAAAAATCTCCAAATTCCAACTGTTGAGATTATTAATGCTAAAGATATGAGTAGTATAGATGAGATAGTCGAAAGCATAGATTATATTATTCATCAATCGAAAAGAGCAGAGGTAAGGCTACTTGGACTATTTGTAAATAGAGTATCAAGAGAACTTTTAGATGAGATAAGAGAGTTAAAAAAAGAGGTTACTATATTTGCTATACCAGAGATAAAAGAGTTAAGTTGTCCTACAATGTTGGATATTATAAAGGAGTTAGATACCAGAGAGGTTATATTGGATAACTCTATGTTAGATAGGACAATATATCAGAACAAAATAGCTACTATGATGTTACCTAACTATCTGGAGTATCTCGAAGAGGGGGATTTAATTATTGTATCTGGAGATAGATGCGATATACTCGTTGGAACAGTTGTAGCCAACCACTCTAAAAACTATCCATCAATTGCAGGTATTCTCTTAACGGGTGGAATAATCCCCCCTAAATCTATATGTAAACTAATGGAAGGGACAGATATACCCCGTATCCCAATAATATCCATTAAGACCCATACGAGAGATGCATTAAAACAGGTGGAGAGGGTATCAACTCAAATTACAACCTATAATAAGAAAAAGTTAGCCTTAGCAGAGGGTATCTTTAGCAGATATATCAATCTAAAAAGTATAAAAAAGTATCTCTCTCTAACTCAACCAAACTATATGTCACCTATTCGATTCAAATATAATATATATGCAAAAGCGAAAGAGTCAAATAGTAATATTCTGCTATTGGAGAGTGATGATGAGCGAATATTAAGGGCTACAGATATAGTCCTTCGTAGAGGACTATGTAAAATTACACTTCTCGGTAAAAGAGAAAAAATATATCAAAAGGCGAGTAGTCTTGGATTGGATTTATCTAAAGCTACCATAATCGACCCACATAATAACCCCTATATAGATGATTTCATAGATAAATTTTATGAGTTAAGAAAAGATAAGGGGATTATCTATCCTATGGCAAGAGAGATTATGAGTAGAATTAACTATTTCGGAACTATGATGGTATATTTTGGATATGTAGATGGGTTAGTAAGTGGTGCAACTCACACTACAAAGGAGACAATTAAACCGGCATTTCAGATTATTAAGACAAAACAGGGGATTGATATTGTATCAAGTGTCTTTTTTATGTTGGTCAATAATAGAGTTTTAGTCTATGGAGATTGTGCTATCAATCCAAATCCAACAGCGAGAGAGTTGGCTCAAATTGCAATTAGTTCAGCCCAAACAGCTAAGACATTTGGGATAGAGCCAATAGTAGCTATGTTATCATACTCAAGCGGAAATTCAGGAATAGGTAGAGAGGTAGAGAAGGTGAGGGAGGCTACAAAGATAGTTAAGGAGTTAGCTCCTAATCTTCTAATAGAGGGGCCAATCCAATATGATACAGCCATAGATATGGAGGTCGCCAAACAGAAGATGCCAAATAGCAGAGTAGCAGGCAGAGCAACTGTATTTATATTTCCAGATTTAAATACAGGAAACAATACATATAAAGCGGTTCAGAGAAGCACTAATGGAGTTGCAATTGGACCAATCCTACAGGGGTTAAACAGACCATTTAATGATTTAAGTCGTGGTTGCTCGGTTGATGATATTGTCCATACCATTGCAATTACTGCAATTCAAGCAACAAAGGATTAAAATGAAGATTTTTGTCCTAAACTCTGGAAGTTCATCTATAAAATATAAACTCTTTTTATATAAAGATAGAAAATTCAAAGTTATAGATAGTGGAGTTATAGAGCATATTGGAGAGGGGAAAAATTATCCCAAAAATCATAAAGAGGCATTGGAGTTAATAGATGAGGATTTTAATAGTTTTGATATTATTGCCCATAGAGTAGTTCATGGTGGCTCACACTTTACAGAACCAACCATTATAAATCAAGATGTAATTAAAAAAATTGAAGAGGTCTCATACTTAGCTCCACTTCATAATCCTGCAAACTTAGAGGGGATTAAAGCCCTTAGCAAAATTAATACCACTCAAATCGCATTTTTCGATACAGCATTTCATCAAACTATGCCAATTGAGTCATATAGATATGCTATAGGTGAAGAGTATTCTAATATTAGAAGATATGGCTTTCATGGAATATCACACCAATATCTAACCAAAGAGGCATCAAAACTTCTAAACAAACCCATAGATAGATGTAATCTTATTACACTTCATCTTGGAAATGGAGCAAGTGCAACAGCCATTAAAAATGGTAAAAGTATAGATACCTCAATGGGCTTTACACCCTTAGAGGGGTTAGTAA
>JALWZK010000202.1 GCA_027002665.1 Campylobacteraceae bacterium
ATATAGTGGTCAAAGAGAAGTTTGAAAAACTATTTAGAGGTGAATTGGATAAAGATGAAGCAAGGAAATTTTTAATAGATTTATATAGAGTAGGGGAGAGTGCAAAGGATATAGCCATTGCATCATCTATTATGAGAAAATACTCCATAAAACTACCCATATCTAAAGAGCTACAAGATAGAGCAATAGATATAGTAGGCACAGGAGGAGATAGGAGTGGAAGTTTTAATATCTCTACAACAGTTGCATTACTTCTCTCATCTTTAGGTTCAGTGGTAGCAAAACATGGGAATAGAAGTATCACCTCAAAATCGGGTTCAGCAGACCTATTAGAAACTCTGGGAGTTAATCTAAATCTAACACCAGATAAGCAGGTAAAGATGTTAGAGGA
Organism: Campylobacteraceae bacterium; assembly: GCA_027002665.1. GTDB lineage: Bacteria > Campylobacterota > Campylobacteria > Campylobacterales > Sulfurovaceae > UBA1140. The sequence continues at coordinate 392 of JALWZK010000202.1, forward strand.
GACAGGATTTACCTTTATATTTGCAATAAATCACCATCCGGCTATGAAGCACATTATGCCAATTAGAAAATCGATAGAGCATAGAACAATATTTAATATCTTAGGACCTCTAACAAATCCAGCAGGAGCAAAAAAGTATCTCTTAGGGGTATTCTCTTCGGATTATATTGAGAAGATGGCTCAAGCCTTAGTAGAGTTAGATACAAAGAGAGCTTTTGTTGTAAGTGGTCGTGATGGAATGGATGAAATATCTCTATCTACAGTTACAGATTTTGCCTATGTTGAGAGTGGGAAAATATCGAAAGGGGTAATTGAGCCAGAAGAGTTTGGATTTAAATTGGCACCTAAAGAGGCAATTGTAGGAGGAGATGCAGTTACCAACGCAAAAATAACCAAAAATATATTTTCAAATAGTGCAACAGAGCCACAGAGAGATATAGTAATACTAAATGCAGGGTATGCACTATTTGCAGATGGAAAGGCAAGAGATATGCAAGAGGCTTTTGAGATGGCACAAGATGCCATAGAGAGTGGAAGAGCTTTAAAACATTTAGATTACATAGTTGAAGTCTCAAATAAACTATGAAGAAGATATTTAAAGCCAATATAGATGAGTTAGATATAGTGGCAGAGTATCTAAATAGAACTATACCAAGAGATGCTATTATATTTTTAATTGGAGATTTGGCTTCAGGAAAGACAACTCTAACTAAGGCAATTGCTAAGTCTAAGGGAATTAAGAGTATCATTACATCTCCCACTTTTTCACTTCAACATGTATATAGTAGCGATTTTTTTCACTACGATTTATATAGAATAGACTATATTGAGTTTATGCAGTTGGGTATATTTGAGGAGTTTAATAGGAGTGGTTGGCACTTAATAGAGTGGGGTGATGATTTATTAAAGAGCTTTCTTATAGATGCTGGATATAATATCTTTACTATTACAATAACCCCTTATGAAAATGGAAGAGAGTATATTATTAATGGAAGAACAACACATATTAGAGGCTCAACATCTATCAAAAACTATTAAAAAGACAAAAATTATTCATGATATATCATTAAATATTAAATCCCGTGAGATAGTGGGACTATTGGGACCAAATGGAGCAGGTAAAAGCACGACATTTTATATGATTTGTGGTATTACAGATGTTACAACAGGTAAAGTTTTCTTAGATGGTAAAGATATTACAAGACTTCCCCTGAGTGCAAGAGCCAAATTGGGAATAGGATATCTCCCACAGGAGTCAAGTATATTTAAAGATTTAACAGTTGAAGAGAATCTATTAATGGGTGCAAAGGCTATGAAGTTAGATAGAAAATTAACTCGAAAAAGAATAGAAGACCTATTAAATCTATTTAATATAGAGCCAATTAGAAAGAGATATGGTATCCAACTTAGTGGTGGAGAGAGAAGACGAGCTGAAATAGCAAGAGCCTTAGTAGCTAGACCGAAATTTCTGTTACTTGATGAACCATTTGCAGGAGTTGATCCAATATCTGTGGAGGATATTCAAGGAATTATTAGACAGTTAATAGATCTTAATATGGGTGTTTTAATTACAGACCATAATGTAAGAGAGACTTTAGGTATCTGTAATAGAGCTTATGTAATGCGAAATGGAGAGATGTTAGCAACTGGTAGCAGTGAAGAGATAATGAATGATAAAAATGTGAAAAAATACTACTTAGGAGAAAATTTTCACTTTTAAGTATAGTTAAATTTATGTAACTAAAATACCCAACTAAATTATCTTATCTACTTAATCCTACTTTATTATCTCTGTAACTCTATACTAAGCAGTTCTAAGTTATAATTTCTTGAAATAATTTGTAACATAGGACGGACAGATGGAAGGTGTTTTTACTTTTTTAGGTGCATTTACAGGGCATGGAAATGGTGTAATTATGGCTCATATAATATTAGTAGCAGGACTTGCTCTACTCTTAGCTAAGTATGCAACTACAACTTTAAGGGCAGTGCCGACAGGCACTCAAAATGTTATGGAAGCATATCTTACGGGTGTAATCGCTATGGGAAAAGATACTATAGGTGAGAAGTTAGCAAGAAAATATCTCCCCTTAGTTGCTACTGTTGGTATCTTCATATTTATATCAAATGTCATTGGTATTATTCCCGGATTTGAATCTCCAACTGCAAATATCAATGTAACTCTACCTCTTGCAATAGTGGTATTTGTATATTATAACTATGAGGGAATTAGAGAACATGGTGTAGCACACTATTTTGCTCACTTTATGGGACCTGTTAAGCTATTAGCTCCATTAATGTTTCCAATTGAGATAGTATCTCATATTTCAAGAATTATCTCACTATCATTCCGACTTTTTGGAAATATTAAGGGTGATGACCTCTTTTTATGGGTTCTCCTAATGTTAGTCCCTTATATTGCACCTCTTCCTGCATATCTACTATTAACATTTTCAGCACTACTCCAAACATTTGTATTTATGATTTTAATCTATGTATATCTGGCAGGTGCTGTATTAATGGACGAAGAACACTTAGAGGCTCTATAGAACCCTCAAAATAGATGTATATATACATCTATTTTTATATATTAAAGATGTGTTATGATTAGCTATGCTATAACTGACCCTTCAACATTAAACTTCAATAACCTCTCTTCAGACTTAAAAAGATTTGCTCAAAAAGCAGATATGATTCTCTACCGAGATAAAGATAGTGATAATTATAAATCTAATGCTAAGATATTTATGGCTGAAGCTAGAAAATATAAATTTGATAAGATTCTACTCCACCAAAGTATAGATTTAGCATGTCTATATACGGCTGATGGAGTTCATCTAACCTCATCACAAATAGATCTAATAGAAAAGGCCAAATTTTTTAAACTCTTTACCATTGTAAGCACACATACTCTATCTGAGGTTAAAGAGGCAGAGAGGTTAGGTGCAGATATGATAACCTTTAGTCCTATTTTTAAAACACCAAATAAAGAGGAGCCGAAAGGTTTAGAGGTGCTTAAAGAGATTGTTTCCAGAGTATCCATTCCTGTTATAGCCTTAGGTGGTATTTTAACGAAAGAGCAGATAGAGGATTGTGAAAGAGTTGGTGCAAAGGGATTTGCCTCTATTAGATATTTTGCTCAATAGTTTAACCTTTAGTTAGATAGACTAAGCTTTATTAACTATGATTTATTAAATTGTTTACTAACTGTTAATAAAGTAGCTATATAATATCTTAAATTTTTATTTTAAGGAACAATTTGACACATGAATAAAATAGATAGTATAAAAAAAGAGGTCAAAAAAATTATTGTAGGACAGGAGGAGTTAATCGACTCTCTACTTGTTGGACTTATTGCAGATGGGCATATCTTAGTTGAGGGTGTTCCCGGACTTGCAAAAACAACAGCCATAAATGCAATCTCAAAAGCCTTAGGGGTTGAATTTAAGAGAGTTCAATTTACACCCGACCTACTACCGAGTGATGTGACAGGAACAGAGATATATAATCCTAAAGATGCAGAGTTTAGTATAAAAAAGGGTCCTATCTTTACAAACCTACTTTTGGCAGATGAGATAAATAGGGCCCCTGCCAAGGTGCAGTCGGCACTACTTGAAGTTATGCAGGAGAGACAGGTAACAATTGGAGATAGAACATTTAAAATTAATGAGCCATTCCTCGTTATGGCAACAGAAAACCCGGTGGAACAGGAGGGAACATATCGACTTCCAGAGGCTCAATTGGATAGATTTATGTTAAAGGTCTTAGTGGGATATAATACCCTACAAGAGGAGCTTGAGATTGTAAATAGAGTAGCAATTAGTGGATTTGAAGAGATAAATAGTGTTGCAAATATTGATGATTTAATGGAGATAAAGGAGAATTTTAAAAAAGTTCATGTAGATAATGCCATTAAAGAGTATATGGTAAAGATTGTATTTGCTACAAGATATCCAAAAGAGTATGGGGTAGATGAGGTAGATAACTATATCAGTTTTGGAGCAAGTCCAAGAGCATCTATAGATTTATATAAGGCAAGTTGTGCTATTGCTCTAATTCGTGGAAAAGATTTTGTGACACCATTGGATATTAGTTATATTGCAACAAGTGTATTGAGACATAGAATTATCTTAAACTATAAGGCACAAGCAAAAAATATTCAGACAGAAGATATTATTCAGAAAATTCTTGAAAAAATAAAAACACCATAAGTAGGAACTTCTCATGCAACAGGTAGCAAAAGAGATACTCCTTAGAGCTAAGAAAGATGTATTTTCTGGAAATCTTGGAAACTATCTTACCACCTTCAAGGGTGATGGATTAGATTTTAGAGAGATTAGAGATTATGAGTATGGTGATGATATTCGTAAAATTAACTGGAAAGCAACAGCTAAGAGTGGTAGTCTAAAGACAAATGTCTTTAATGAGGAGAGAGAACTAAATATAGTTATTGTCTTTATGATTAGTGGAACACTCCATTTTGGCTCAGTAAAGTTAAAACAGGAGGTTGTCACAGAGATTATGGCACTCTTGGCCTTCTCTTCAATCAAAAATGATAACCGTCTTCAGAGCATATTTTTTGAAAAGAGGTTGGAGAAGTTCTTTGAGCCAACTAAAAATGATGCCATTATCTATCAATTGGTCGATAGTGCCATAGAGTTTGATACTATCAAGAGAGAGTTTGACTATAGAGAGTTTTGTAATTTTATAAATGGAGTTGTCAAACAGAAATCCCTCATCTTTATGGTTGGAGACTTCTATGGAGATGTTGATTTAAGTGAGATAGCTCATAAAAACGAGGTTTATGCAATAATTGTTAGAGATAGATTAGAGGAGAATCCTCTTCTAACGGGAGAGTATGAGCTAATTGACCCAAATAGTCTAAATTCAGAAGATATAATCATAGATAAAGATATAGCAGAGGAGTATAGAAAGATAGTAGAGCAGAGAGATAAGGAGATGTATGAGCATTTCTTACAACATCAAATCACCTATGGAAAGATATATACTAATGATGATATATATATTAGAT
>JALWZK010000203.1 GCA_027002665.1 Campylobacteraceae bacterium
CCCTTCTATAGTGCATACTCAATTGTTAAAGTTGAACAGGATGGAGACAATATTACCACAAACTTAATTTTAGACCCAAACTTAAAAATAAAGACAAATATCGACGAAGATATATCCTTTTTAAGAACATTCTATATAAATAACAAGGCTTTGAACTTAATTAAGAAGAGATTTCAAGTTCAATATTACAGAAATAAGAGATATAAAAGTATAGAGATTTATAAAAATATTCCTATAGATGTAACGGATATTAAGATTAAAGATAAAAAGATTCTTGGTGTAAAATTGAGGATAACTCCAGCTAAGAATGGATACTATATAGATTTTGTCCACTCGTTTAAAAGTAAATTAATGAATATGCTATTTGATAAACCCCTTTTAAAAATAGGGGGGAAGCAACCCTTTAAATATAATGAAAAGATAGAGAACAGATTTTTTGCACTTAAAGTAAACAAACTCTCTGAGTTTACTAAACCTATTGATATAGTGTTAAATGGGAAAAATAGGTATATATATAACAAAATTATAAGTAAGAATTTAGATATTATTCAGATTAATGAGAATGTCCCCTATATTAAAATATATTATAAAGATAGAATCCCAACTCGTGCCATAAGTTATGTGAAGGCTTTAACAAAAAGTTTTATAAATGATAGTCTATATAAGACTCGTAAACAGACTACTATGGTTTTAAACTTTATAAAAAATGAGCTTAAGCGGATAAAAAAGGAGTTAAAGAGGTCAGAGAAAAACTTAGAAAACTATCGTATATTAAATAAAGCTATTCAGCCGTCAGTCCAAGCATCTACTTTCATTAAAAAATTGAGTCGTATCGATTTTTTAATTTCAGAAAACCAATTAAGAGTTCAGATTATCAATAATCTTGTAGATTCTATAACAAAAAACCAGACTTTAAACTCCATAGCTCCATCTCTTATAGAGCTTGGTGATAAGGCAACTTTAAAACTTACACAACTACTTGATAAGGCACAATTAGAAAAAGATAAACTACTTATGGAGTTTACACCAAAACACCCAAAGGTTAAAGAGATTAATAACCAAATTGCCATTCTAAAAGCTAAAATCATCTCAAATATTAAAAAACTTCAAAAGAATATATTGGAAAAAGAGAAAAATCTTGAAGATAGAAAACAATCTTATGAGAGAGAACTGAAAATTCTTCCAATTAAAGAGAGAAATATTATTAATATACAGAGGGATTATGAGGTTAGCTCTAAACTATACAATTTTCTATTGGAGAAACAGGCAGAAAATGAGATTTTAAAGGTTGCCAATATGTCTAAGTATAAAATTATAGAGAAAGCCTATAGTGATTTTACTCCTACAAAAAGTAAAAGAGGAATGATTCTAAGCTCATCTGTAATTATTGGAATTATTTTAGGATTACTTTGGATAACTATATACTATCTATATAGTAGTAGAATATTGATTGTAAAAGATATAGATAGTAGAACCGATATACCTATATATGGTGCAGTCACTCTCTTTAAAAATAGAAAGGAGGATTTTTTTGAAAAGTATAATATGCTTAGAACAAATCTTCAACTATTGGATAGTAATCCTAAGATAATATTATTAACCTCAATTACCGATATTAAAGATAGAGAGATGGTAACTTTAAATCTATCTATCTCATTTGCAAAAGTTGGATATAAAACAGTTATTATCGATTTAGATAAAGGTAGTATATTACACTATATTAATAGAGATATCAATAGTGATAAAAATATTCATACTAATGAGACAATATATAAAACCGGATATGAGAATTTAAATATTATCTCAATGCAAAAAAGTATAAATGGTATCTCAAAAGATTTTCTATCTCAAGAACTACCCCTACTAATTCAGGAACTCCAAGCAAAAAATTATGACTATATTATAATTAATGCAACTCCTTTTGGAGTTGCAACTGATACTAAAAATATTATGAAACTTACCGATATAAATTTAATTATCTTTCAAGAGGGTTACAGCGAGAGAGCCTCTATAGCAAACCTAAATTATATAAAAGAGCATAATGGTATTACTAACTTAGGAATTGTTTTTTTACAAAATTCTTGATTTTTCTTATAAATAGAACTCTATACCACTCTATATTTCCCTCTGCCCAGTGTTCAGGGTGGATATTTACCATTATCTTATTGGGAAGAACTCCTCTATTAATATTTGAGATAATCTCCTCTGTATGGTTAAATCTAAAATTGAAACTACTATCAACTCTATCTCTTCTATTGATTAACTCATTATTCCACTCTCTCCCTGCATCTGTAATATATAGAACCTCTTTAAAATCTATATCGAGATATGGTTCAGATAAAACTCCATAATCTCTATAGTTATATCGCTTCCATAAGAGACGGCTATCCCACTTTGATGTTGGTCTGCCGTGCATAGAGATACTCTTTACAGGATATATCTCTCTCAATCTATATAGATTTTTAGCAAAATCCTCAATAGCCTTTTCATAATTACCATTAGTCTCCGCCAGAGACTCGTAATGGTAACCTATCTCATGTTTTAGATTCGCTATCTCCCTAATAATATCAGGTTTAAAAGTCTGGGAGATAGTTCTAAAATAGTATGTAGCCTTTATGCCCATACTATTCTCTATCTTTGCCATTTTAAGTGAGCTTTTAGGTCGTCTATCAACATCATGGCGAATTATAATAAATGGTTTATCTTCATTATATTCCGAATTAAAATACTCTTCAACAGTTATAAATTGAAAATTCCTCTTTTTTAGAGCAGTTAAAAAATCTCTATATATTTTATGTGTAAAATCTCTCATTATTGAAACCTTAATTGATAATCTGGATTCTCTCTTATAATCTCCACACTTTTTGGATAATTCTCAATAAACCAAACCATAAAAGCTGTTACATCTATCTTCCGTTTAATATAATTATCTCGCTTCTCTATATAATCCTCTTTAGAGTGATTATCAATAATATCTACTGCCTTCAGGGTAGCCTCTCTTCCATCTGTAATAATATAAAATAGTCCCTCCTCCTCTAACTCTTTAAAGATACCTGCATCATTTAGTGAGTTTACATATATTGCAGGTGTTCCCAACATAGCTGATTCTGATGCCATAGTAGCACCCTCCCCAATATATAGTGAAGCAAAATAGAGAGCGTCATGTATCCTATCTATAGGAATTGTTATCTTATACCTCTCCAATTCAGATGGAAGCTCTACCTCTGAAGAGATAAATACCTCTACCTTTTCAGATAACTTTTTAACAAGTTCAATTTTCTGTTGATAGGAGAAACCCTTTTGACCTATATCGTGATGTGCGTCCCAAGATACAAATCTAATAATTGCATATCTCCTATCTTTCTCTATATTGAGTAGCTCATATATAGTGCTATCGGCTCTAAACCTATTTGGGTGGAGATAAAACAGCTCTATATTGGCTCTATATCTCAAATGTCTATCTCCAAAACTCTTTTTAAAAGAGGTGGCTGTCAATATTGTATCTGTTAAGAGGCTAAGATTTAGAGAGTTTTCCGTATCTGCTATAGATATCTGTTTAACTCTTAAGATTTTAGATAGTAGAGTAGCATGTATTGACATTCTATTTAGGACAATATCTGGTTTAAATTCATTTAGAATAGAATAAAATTTAACAATATCTTTAATTAAAAATAGTATCTTCTTTAATATTCCTTTTCTATTTTTACTCAAAACTATAAATGGAAGATTATATCTCTCTAATAACTCAACACAAATCTCTTTATCTTTTGTAACAAATAGCCCTCTCCACCCTTTTTTCTCTAAATCCCAATAGATATTTTTAAAATTATGAACCTGTGCAGGGTGTCCAACATCAAATAGTATCTTTCTCATATTAACCCTTTTATACCTAATTTAAAAATCTGTCTTTGAAATGAATTAAAATCGGAACCCACCATATATCTATCTTTTGAGATTAAACCTCTATCTCTATCTCTATCACCCATAGTATTAATTCTATTTTTAGAGTATAGAAAACCTATATAGTCATATTTTTTTAGAAGTTCAATAGTTATTGAGTTAAAATCTCTATCTCCACCAAAGGGGATAGAGAATACCTTAGATAATCTAACACCACAATTTTCTAATAGTTGATGATTCTTAACTATCTCCTCCTCCTGTTGCTCTCTACTTAGCGACGATAATAGATAATGGTTATAGGTATGGTTTCCATATGAGAGTAGAGGAGTATTTTTAATATATTTTATACTGTCTATACAGAAACTCTCTAAGGATACTCCAATCTCTTCAAGATAGTTATCCAAGAGGGTATCAATTAGTTTACTATTAATCTTTGAGCTTTTAGTCATCTTATAGAAATTTTGAGCTGTTAGATTATATGCACGAGATAGGGATATATTTTTTTCTAAAAAATCTTCCACTAAGGAGTTATTAATTAGAAATCTAATCTTATCTCTCCAAAAGAGTTTTCCCTCTAAGGAGGCTCCATTGATAAATATTGTAGAGGGAACAGATAGAGCTTTTAATACGGGAAGAGCCTCTTTAAAGACAGATATATAGGCATCATCAAATGTAATGGCAACTTTACCCAAAATATCATTTTGTGTAAAAAGCTCATCAAGCTCCACAATATCAAAATATCTCTTGAGCCACGATATCTGTCTATATATACTATCGGGAGTGACATTGTGTAATCCCTCTTTTATACTATCTGGGACCACACTAAATGTGGAGTGGTATAGTAGTATATGTGAAGAGAAGTGTGGCTGGAGTCTATTTAATAACTTAATCATAATATAGCTCCATTCTCAATCAGTTTTAATTTGGGTAATCTATTCTCTCTCTGTAGTTCACAATAGGTTGATAAGAATCTATCTCTACTTTTAAAATATCTATAGGCGAGATAGCTATTCCAATCTCTATCAAAAAAGAGTTTTCCCTTCTCCCACTGCTCTATAGAGTTTAATTTGCCATCTTTTATATACTCAATTGCTTTAACCATTAATTCAATACCGAGAATAATAGATTTACTATTAATAGTCCCATAGTTATCACTCTGCTCTATTATTGGACGCTTAGTAAAGATAATATTACCGGAGTCAATTCCCAGTGACATAAGATGGATAGTTACGCCAAAATATCCAAAATCATTCTCTATAAATGGCCATAGATTTGTATTTCCCCCTCTATAGTATGGGGAGAGTCCTGTGTGCATATTGATTACATATTTTGCAGATGAGATTATCTCTCTACCTATTAAACATGTTCCCATAACTACAATAATATCGGGCTTTTTCTCTCTTATTAAGGAGATATAATACTTATCATTAATTGACCTATATTTAGGAGTTACACTTTCAATCAATAACTCTTTATGATTTTTATAGAAATGCTCTTTTGAGC
>JALWZK010000204.1 GCA_027002665.1 Campylobacteraceae bacterium
AAATTATAACTTAAAAAAGGTAACTTCAATGGATACTCCACATAAGCCTGTCCTCTTAGATGAGGTATTAGATAGTTTTAAAGATATAAAAGATGGATATTTTATAGACTGCACCGTAGGATATGCAGGTCACTCGATAGAGATATTAAGGAGATATAAAGGTATAAAAGTTATAGGTATAGATAGAGATCTGGAGGCTATCAATTTTTCTAAAGATAGATTGAAAGATTTTCAAGATAGAGTGACTCTATATAGAGGGGCATTTAGCTCAACTCTTTTAAATATAAAAGAGAGACCCATTGTTGGACTCTTAGCCGATTTTGGTGTATCCTCTCTACAATTAGATAAGTTGGAGAGAGGTTTTAGTTTTGAGAGTAGTAATCTGGATATGCGAATGGATAGCTCATCTAAGCTCACCGCCTATGAGGTTATAAATAGTTACTCTAAGGATAGATTGGAGTATATTTTTAGAGAATATGGAGAGATTCGAGCATATAAGAAATTGACAAATGGTATTATAGAGGCTCGTTCAAAAGAGCCTATAGAGAGTGCAAAAGAGTTGGCTAATTTAATATCTAAAATTATTCCAAGAGGTAAAATCCACCCTGCCACACTCCCCTTTCAAGCTATTAGAATAGAGGTAAATAGTGAATTAAAGGAGATAGAGACTCTATTAGATATTATAGAAGAGATGGCAAAAAGTGGAGAGCTTAATGGAACGGTAGTATCTCTAATAACTTTTCACTCCTTAGAGGATAGATTGGTTAAAAATAGATATAAGAAGTGGGCAAAGAGGTGTATATGTAATAGTAATGCTATAAGATGTAGTTGTGGAAACAACAATGAGTTGGGTAAAATATTAAATAGAAAGCCTATTATTCCCTCAAAAGAGGAGTTAAGAATAAATCCCCGCTCAAGGAGTGCTAAGCTCAGAAGTTTTAGATTTAAATCGAATAATTAAGCAAATTTAAGAAAGAGTCCCACAGATAGGGAGAGAAGAATAGTTATCAATACTTGCAATATATTGTGTAACTTCTCGGAGAGGGGAGTTATCTTCTCTATAGCCTCTACAATCTTTATGGAGGGAAATGCCATAAATAGAAGCATAACAATGGAAAAGACAAGTGTCAAAACAATATCTAACATGGATTTCACTTCACTCCATAATAGTTATGCACAAACTCAATCTCATCTCTACTCTTGAGAGGTAATATCGATACAGTTTTACCACTGTTATCTAATATAAATAGTCTGTTATTATCTAACTTTAGATGTTTTTTCCCCCACTCTCTCTCTAAGCGTTCAAACTCTTTAAAAAATTTCATATTATCAGGCTTCTCTTTAAAGGAGCTATCCTCTCTATTTAGAATCTGAAGACCACCAAAAGATTTTTCTATATAGAAAGGGCTATACTTCTTTACTACCTTATAGACTCGCTCATTTTTGCTACTTGGTTTACTCTTTAGAAACGCATTTAATCCCAATAGAAAAAAGGCCAGAAATAGAGCAAAAGGTAAATAGTTTCTCATTTTATCCATACAAAATCCTACATATTGAATATTGATAATTATAGAGCTTTTCTGTTATTAAAATATTGATAAATATCAATACAGATATAATATATCTTTTGTTACTATTATAAAAAATTAGGGAATGGCAATGACAAACTTTTTCTATTTAGAGGGTGCATATCTAATACTTGGTGGAATTATTCTACTTATAACACTTTTTGTAACAACAAGACCTTTTATGTCAAAAGGTGCAGTTAAACGAGGATTGTTTTGGGTGAGTAGTATAGTTGCTATTTTTATAGGAATACACTATAAAATAACTACTGATAGAATAGCAGAGGTTAGAGAGGCATTTGAAAATGGTAAGACAATTATTTGTGAAAGTAGAATGCAGAGAAAAGTAGCACAGAGTATTTATATTCAAAAATCGAATGGGTGGAGATTAGAGGATTATAACTTTGTCTCTCCAAATTATTCTCGACCCTTCTTTATTGCAAGGTGTATTGTAAAATAAATAATATTATTTTTTATTAGCTTTCTTGATATATATCAATAGTAAATCACTAAAAAATTGTAATAATTCTCTTATGCTCTAAGGTCTTAAACCTATTAGTAAATAGATAGTTACAGGAAATTATATATGGAAAAGTTAATAGTTCGACCAGAAATAGCAATTGATAAATTTTTGCCTATTTTTATAGAATCGACACTTGTGCTTGTCTTTGGGGTAGGATATGCCGCGGTTATAACACTCTCAAAAATGGGCTACTTTTCCAAAAAATGGATGCCTGTAGGCTATCTATTTTGGGCATTACAAACATACTTTCTCTATGATTTTGCTACTCTAATAGGGAGTAACCACTTTACCATAAAGGTATTGATGGTAACTATGTTCGCATATCTCTTTGTTCCTCACCTATATTATATGTTAATAACTTCAGGAGAGGCGAGATATGAAAATGGTGATAGAATCATAGAAAATAAAAAAAAGGAGGAATAGATGGCTAACAAAAATGTTTCAGTCTGGACCAGCATACCATTTTGGCGGCGTTCAGCGGCGTGGGTAACAGGGTTTTCGACTATTTTGCTTATCTGGCTTACTTTTGATACAATTGGACAAATCTCAATGGGAACTGATGCAGACTTAAAAAAAGGAATAACAAAAAGAGTTCCAGCTCCAACAGTAATAAATTACCATATTGATTATAAAATGAGTCAAAAGAGAGGTCATGAGGTGCCTGTTATCGGTAAAAAGGAGCCTTTTTTTGGAAAAGAGTGGAGTCCCAAAGAGGCTAAAGAGTTACTACACTTAGGAAAATTAACAGTTCAGGCTAAGAACTGTATGAATTGTCATACACTACTTGGAAATGGTGCATATTATGCTCCTGATTTAACTAAGGCATGGTTAGACCCAGCATGGCAAAAAGGTGGACCAATGCAAGGAATGACCGGTAAAAATACAAAAGAAGAGGCAATGGCAGAGTTTCTACAACACCCTTCAAAATATCCTACACATGCTAGAATGATGCCTAATCTTGGAATTACACCAAAAGAGGCAAAAGGGGTAGTGGCTTTCCTAAAACACATGAGTGCCATTGATACAAATGGTTTCCCAAGAAACTTCTTAAAAACAGTTGACCAATTCAAAGCAGGAGGCACAAATGCTCACTAGTATTAAAACAAACTCATTTGCAGGTGATAAGGGTAAAGAGCTTGGAATGATGTATTTTAGAGTAGCAATTATACTATTTGGGGCACAGCTTCTTATGGGTATTATTGCTGCTATTCAATTTTTATATCCAGGATTCTTATTTGAAATTTTTGACTTTAGTGTTGCAAGAATGGTGCATATAAATGCACTTGTTGTCTGGATGCTCTATGCAATGATTGGTTCTGTTTACTTTATGCTCTCTGATGAGACAGAACATGAAGTTGTCGGTATTGGACTTGGAAAACTTGCCTTTTGGGTGCTTACCGCAGCAGTGGCTGTTGTTGTCCTTGTCTATATCTTTATCCAAGTAGGTTCAGGTTCAGAGGCTACCATTTGGTTTATTAATGAGGGTAGAGAGTATATTGAAGCACCAAGATGGGCAGATATTGGTATTGTTGCTGTGGTCATTATCTTCTATTGGAATGTATTTGCTACCTACATAAAGGGTAAAAAGACAGGTATTATTACTGTGATGGTTGCTAACCTTATGGCATTGGCAGGTCTATATCTGGCAGGTATGTTCTTTACAGATAATATCTCTATTGACCAATACTGGTGGTGGTGGGTAATCCACTTATGGGTTGAAGCAACATGGGAAGTTTTTGTAGGAACATTAGCAGCTTATGCACTTATTAAAATCATTGATGCTAAACGAGAGATAGTTGAGATGTGGTTATGGATTGAAGTGCTTATGCTATTTGGTTCTGGTATTCTTGGGTTAGGTCACCACTACTTCTGGATTGGAACACCTGAATATTGGTGGGAGATTGGGGCATTATTCTCATCATTAGAGCCGGTTCCACTTATTGCTATGTTTGTCCATGTAATATATGATTGGGGTAAAGAGCAAGGAGCTAATGGAACAAAACCTGTTATTAAAAATGGTCCTGCTATGGCTTGGATTGTTATAAATGCATTTGGTAACTTCCTCGGTGCTGGTATTTGGGGATTCTTCCACACACTACCACAAGTAAATATCTATACCCATGGAACACAGTTCACTGCGGCTCATGGTCACTTGGCATTCTTTGGAGCTTATGCTACAATTTTAATTGGAATGTTCTATATGGGTGTTCAATACGCTTATGGGGTAGAAAGATTAAAAGCTACATTTAAATCTAAAATGGCAATCTTCCTAATTACATTTAGTTTAATTGGTATGACAATCGCCTTAACAATTGCAGGATATGAGCAAGTTCTTGTTGAGAGAGCTGAGCTTGGAGGAACTTGGAATGCATTCTTTGTAGCTCAAAATCTACCTTGGTATGTTCAGGCACAAGTCTGGAGAACAATTATGGGTGTAGTTACATTCATAGGATTTATTTACCTTGTTTGGGATTTACTCACAATTGGTAAAGAGGCACAAAAGGCAGAAGCATAATTTTAATAGATATGGGTTTTCCCATATCTAAATACTAATAAAGGAGAACAGATGATTCAAGAATTTACAGATGTTGTACCAAGTTTCTTTGGTATGTTAAATCAAGGACCTTTGACACTAACAATATTTTTACACACGATAATTATATTGCCGATGTTTTGGATATATAAACAGGAGAAGGCGAGACTTAATCAAGAAAAATAGTATTTTAACTCCACCTCATCAAGTAGGTGGATTACAATCTATCATTTAACCAATTAATAAGCCCTTGGCTTACATCTTTAAAGCTAAAAATTCTCTTACCATTATGAGATTTCATAAAATTTTCAGCATCTTGATATGAACTAAAAGGGACTAAATCATCTCCCGCTGGAGATACTCTATTGCTACCATATACAAAAAATGCACCCTTAGCCTTAATTGGTTTAAGTGTTTTAAAATCTGTTACATAAATCTCTTTAAAATCCTCTTCCCTCTTTATCTTAAACTCTGGCCATTTAGCAGGTCTTAGATAGAACTCAAACATAGATTTTGGTGAAGAGAAATATAGCTCCTTTCCACTACTCAATACAATTTTGGATACCCAAGATGGATATTTATATAGTTTTAAGTGTCTAATAAAGCCTGTTGAATTTTTATCATAACTCATAATACTACTATTATTATCTGATGCAAATAGAAGACAACTTAAACTAAGTAGTAAAATCTTTCTCATATATAACTCCTTATAGT
>JALWZK010000205.1 GCA_027002665.1 Campylobacteraceae bacterium
GTTTTGTACCCTGTAAAAAAAAGGGTCATTTAAGAAATCTTTTGCCTTTTTTGGGTGTAACTTCTCAACATTTTCCCACGACAAACCCTCGAATATACCGAAACTACGTTCTTTCAGGTTATTTTTGATAATTACTCTGCACGTTTTTTTAAATTTCTCAGCCACCGCTAAGCAGCGTTTCATAGGGGATGAGAAGACAACTTTTATATCTTTGTATTTAAAAAAATCATATAAAATTTCTGCCTGTTTATACCCTTTTTGTGATAAATCCACATCTATCGTTCCGTTAAATATATTTTCTTTGTAATTTTCCCATAAAAAATAGAAATTGATAAACCAATTATTAATTTCTGTTAAGTATTCGTAAAAATTAAATTTAATTCCAATTCTTTTTTCAAGATGATCTAATAAATAAAATTGATTAACATCAATAATTTTATCTATTCAAATAGAGATAATATAATATGCTATTTAGCAGGAATGGATAAAATAGTTTCATTTTTATAAAAAATGAAATTAGTTTAAATATGTTTCTATAAGTAAATAGATGTTACACTTATAAGCAATTTTATTAATTGCTAAAAAGGCAACATAAGGATTTAATCTAAATCCATCATAAATAAAAGGAGAGAGAATGGGCTTAAATAGGATTCTAAGTTTAGCAGTGGCTACAAGTTTTATAACAACTATGGCAATAGCAGGCACTTCAAATATGGACTTTGCAAAAGTTTATGAGAAAGAGTGTCAAGGGTGTCATGGACCTATCCATCAAGGTGGTGTCGGTAGCGACCTTAGACCAAAAGCGCTTAAAAAGAAAAATAGAGAGATGTTAGCAGAGACTATCTTAAATGGTAGAGAAAATACGGCAATGCCTTCATGGAGTAGTAAATTCTCTAAAGATGACGCAACCGGTATGGTTGATTGGCTAATGGATTGGAAGAATACAGTTGAATTGACACTCGATTTTGATGAGGTGCATAAATCATGGACCAAATTGGCAGATAGAGAAGCCTTAGCAAAAAAATATCCTGTCGATAAAAATGGTAATTTAAAATATAAAGGTGCAGAGGTTAAAAATGTAAAAGATATTACATTTGCTACAGAGAGGGACGCTTCTCTCGTCGATTTTATAGATTCAACTACTGGAAAAGTTCTGAGCCGACATAAAGCTGGATTTGCTGTCCATGTAACAGTAACCAATAAAAAAGAGCCAAGATATGCTTACTCTATTTCTCGTTCTGGAAAACTCACTATGTTTGATATTGGGGCACCGGGACAACCGGCAGTTGCATCGGTTCAAGTTGGTCAAGAGTCAAGAGGATTGGCTGTTTCACCAGATGGGAAATATGTAATGGCAGGAAACTATAATCCGGGTGGTGCAGTTCTATGTGATGCACATACCTTAGAGCCATTAAAGGTATATGATACAAGTCGTGTTATCAATACAGAAGGACAGATTGAACCAAGCCGTGTAGCTTATATTGCAGATACCCCTTATGGACCTTACTTCTCATTTGCACTTAAAGATGCAGGTCATGTATATGTTGTAGATTACTCTAAACCGAACTTCCCAATTGTAGGAGATATTCCGAATGTTGGTAAGATTTTACATGATGCATTCCTAAATGAGAATAAGGGTAAGGATTACGGTAGATATGTTCAGGTAGCTTCTCAAGGAAGTGACTTAATGGGTATTATAGATTTAAAAACTATGAAATTGGCAGCAAAAGTTCATACTGGTAAAAAATCTAAACCTCATCCAGGTCAAGGTTCATCTTGGTTTAATAAGAAGATGGGTAAACAGCTCAATGCAACACAGAGTATGAACTTTGGTTCAGTTGTAATTTGGGAATCTCCAGGCTGGAAAGTTGTTAAAAAAATTAAAACAGCTGGTGGTGGACTATTCGTTGGAACGAGTGAGCATACCCCATATATCTGGTCAGATTGTGTGCTTGGTAAACCGGCAAACTATAATAAAGTCTATTTAATCAATAAGGAAACTTTAGAAACTGATAGAATTATTGAAGTTGGCAAGAAAAAAGGAAGACTTATCGATGCTAAGACTAAAAGAGTTCTTCAAGAATGGGACGCTACACAACATGAAAAAGTGCCTGTAAATGAGAAAAAATTTGGAAAAGAGACAATTTTACCAATGCCTGACCATTTAGGTAAAGCTGTAAAAAATCCTGTTCAACCAAGACTACTCCACGCAGAACCTGCTAACCACGGTAAGTGGACTATGATTTCAGAGTGGACTACAGGTAGAATTGGTATTTATGACTCTAAAACAGGTAAATTTATTAAGTATATTGAAAACCTAACTACACCTACATTTACATACTCTGTTGAACATAGACAACATGTTCCGGGTGCTTAATATAACTCTCTTACTTCCTTCTCTATAGAAGGGGGTAATAAGAGATAAATAGGAGAGTAAATAATTATCTATAACTTAAAATATGTTTAAGAAAAAATTATTTATCTCCCCGTATAACTATATAGGAGAGCTTTTTTAAGTTTTGCAAATATTGCTCTTCTATCCTGTGGACAGATAGAGAAACAGCCATGACTTCTACCACCATAATTTACATACTTAGCAGGGTGCAGAATAACATCTCTCCCACCCTTTCTAACGGGATACCCAACTTTTCTATTGCTTCTCTCTAAGCCTTGAACTGTCAAATATCTATAGTGTTTTTTCTTTGTTCTTCTAACCTTTGAACCAACTTTAAAAAATCCATAGGGTGTCATTTTACTATTTCTTCTATTACTGGAGCGTCTTACCCTTCCACCTATTACACCGGAGCGTTTTCCATGTGCTATTTTATGTCTATATACCCTACCATTCTTTAAATTTATAATATATAATCTTCTCCTTCTTGCACTCTTTGTATAATCGGCAATAGCCATATATTTTGAAGATAACCCTTTTCTTATTCGATTTCTCTTATAAAATGCAAAAGCTCTTTTTAAAGCTCGTCTGCTAATATCTGTCTTTTTTAAAACTCTTCTATAGATTTTATCTAAGTGTTTGGATAAGAATGTAGATTTTCTCCTTTTTTTATGGTGAGCTTTTCTCAGAAGTTTATGTTTATGCTTCTTATGGTAACTCTCCTTGGATAGAGCTGTTGAACTTAAAAGTAAAATAGCCATAAATATATAAGTAAATCGCCTCATAACTCTCCCTAATGTTTTTTATTTAAAATAATATAAAAATATTAAAGAGAATTTGATTAATTTCTACTGAATTGTAATATTTTTTTTCACTAAGCCAGCTATATATTCTTTAAACTCCTTTTTAAATCTTTGGGTAGAGAATCTTCTGGCATAGTTTGATATATCTTTAAGATTAAAATCTATTGTCTCAAATCTATTTATAGCATCTATAATAGACTCTACGGTCTGCTGATTAAAGTGAACCCCTGTCACTCCATCTATGACCGTTTCGGCTGTTCCACCTCTATTTAAGGCGATAACTGCTGTTCCACAACTCATAGCCTCAATAGGAACTATCCCAAAATCTTCAACTGCTCCATATATAAACCCTTTTGCCCTCTGCATATACGATATTAATATATCATCTCTCTGATACCCTAAGAGGGTAATATTGGATTTTGCAATCCCCTCTATGCTCTTAAACTCCTCTCCAGCACCAATCACTATTAATTTTCTATTTGGCATTCTATTAAATGCCTCTACTATCAGTTTGGTCTTTTTATATGGGACTAATCTTGAGGCGGTTAGATAGAAATCATCTTTTTTAAGAGAGAGGGTAAACTTAGATATATCAACAGGTGGATAGATAACTTTGGCATCTCTGCTATATATTCGCTCTATTCTCTCTTGAACAAATTTAGAGTTGGCAATAAAATAATTGACCCTATTGAGTGTCCTTATATCCCAATCTCTAATATATTTAAGTGTCTGCTCTACTAAAAATCTCTTTGGCTGTTTAAGGTTGGATATATACTCACTATATAAATCCCAAGCGTATCTAATTGGAGTGTGTGAGTAGCATATATGGAGTTGCCTATTGTGAGTTTTAACCCCTTTTGCGACTGCCCACGATGAGGAGATAATTAAATCATATCCACTTAAATCAAAACTCTCAATAGCCATAGGAAATAGTGGAAGATAGTTTCTAAAATATTTATTAGCAAATGGGAATCTTTGAATAAATGAGGTCTTTACAACTCTACCATTTAGTATAGCTTCTCTATTCTCCCGATTTAAAAAATCGACTATACTAAAAATATTACTATTGGGATATAACTCCAAAATTGCCTTTAAGACCTTCTCTGCTCCCCCATTGGTTACCAACCAATCATGCACTACTGCTACTCTCAACTATATCTCCTTAAATCTGTTAAAAACAGATTATATCGAAAATCATCTGTTTTAAACTTAAAATTACCTTAATTTAAGTTTTACTTAAGAGTATTTGGCTATACTTCCACTCGCCAAAGCTATTTAGCTTATTTTATCTCAAGGAAATTTTATGAAATTGACATCTGTCATAAAACCTCATGAGGTGCAGAGAGATTGGATTTTGATTGATGCAGAAGGTAAAACTTTTGGTCGTATCTTAACACAAGTTGCTACCTATTTAAGAGGCAAACATAAACCATCATACACTCCAAATGTTGATTGTGGAGACTATGTAGTTATTATTAATGCTGAAAAGGCAAAATTTTCAGGCAGTAAATTAAACAGTAAAGAGTATTTTACACACTCAGGATATTTTGGCTCAACTAAGAGTAAAAAGTTAAGTGAGATGTTAGATAAGAATACGGAGAAGCTATATAGATTAGCTGTTAGAGGTATGCTTCCAAAGACAAAACTTGGTAGAGCAATGTTAAAGAAATTGAGAGTATATGTAGGGGCAGAACACCCACATACTGCACAAATAAATAAAGGAGCATAAGTATAATGGCTAAGAGTTTCTATGCAACAGGAAAGAGAAAATCGGCTATTGCTAAGGTGTGGCTAACTCCGGGTAGTGGTGTTATAACCATTAATGGCAAAAGCTTAGATGAGTGGTTGGGTGGACATGAGACACTTAAAATGAAGATTAGACTTCCCTTAGAGGCTACAAAACAGTTGGAGTCTGTAAATATTGTGGCTAAGACGCTGGGTGGTGGATACTCTGCACAGGCAGACGCTGTAAAACATGGTATAACTAAGGCATTGGTCAAATATGAAGAGGCATTTAGAGCTATCTTAAAACCTATGGGGCTTCTCACTCGTGACTCAAGAGTTGTTGAGAGAAAAAAGCCGGGAAAAAAGAAGGCAAGAAGAAGTCCACAATTCTCAAAAAGATAATATATATTC
>JALWZK010000206.1:0-1841 GCA_027002665.1 Campylobacteraceae bacterium
ATATTAAATTTTAGATTTTGGAAAATCAAATTATCTCTATCTCCCTCACCTGTTGCCTCTTCAAGGTTTGCTGTGCCTGTTTTAGAGATGATTGCTTGACCCTCTTTGCTCAAAACAAAATCGATATATTTTTTTGCTAAATCTTTTGGCTTATTATTTAAATAGAAATATAGAGCCTGTCTAAGTTGATATTTATGAGAGAGTATATTCTCTTTTGTAGGTTCAACACCATTGACCTTTAATAGTTTAATATTTTTATCTATCTTAGAGCTTATTACATTATCAATGGCAAAAGCATACTTATCTTTCGCTACCTCTTCCCTAATAAATCCCGAACTCTTGACAACTTTTGCTTTACTATAAAACTTTTGATTTCTATTATTAAATAGTAACTCTCTCGCTGTTAAACCAATACCCGATTTTGGACACTCTCTCTTAATTAAATGTATTGGTTTGTCCTCGCCACCCAAACTTTTCCAATTTGTTATCTCACCTGTTAAAATTTTTTTAATATTTTCTATGGAGATATTATCTATCTTATTTGCTGGATTTACTATAAACGATAATGCACCCCAAGCAACCTGTGTTGACCATATATCCTTCTCATCCTCAATATCTTTCAGCGGTTCTCTACATCCAGAACCAATATCTGCCTCTCCTTTATGCAGTCCAGATAATACAAAGAGGTCTCCACCTTTCTTATTCATCTCTATTTTAATGTTATACTTTTTTCCAAAAGCCTCATTTAACTCTTTCATAAAAGCAACTCTTGTAACACCACAAGCATACATCTTTAATTTATTATCTAAAGATTTTGCAAAAAGGGTTGAACCTAATATAGTTATAGATACAGAGATAGTTAGTAGTTTTTTCATATAAGATTTTCCTTTTCAAATTTATTTAATTGTTAATCCGAGACTATTCCACATCTGCATACCACCACGATAATACAATAATTTATCTTCAGGATAGCCTATATCAATTAAATTTTTAATTGCCGTAGTCGCCTGTCTATCCCATGCACCATTCCCAAATATAAGTAGTTTTTGTGCATTGTCAAAATTCCAATTCTCACCCATTTTTATACCACCTAAGAGCGTTAAAATTCTATTAAAATATCTCCCTTTCTTATCAAGCATTGAGTATGGTAAATTTATTGCTGTTGGAATACTACCTTTTTTAAACCACTCTCTTGTTCTTGCGTCAATCAATAATCCACCACTACTATCTTTCATATTTTTAATAAAATTTAATACCTCAAGCTCCCCTACGGTTTTAACATTCCCGATATTCATCGGTTGGATACAGTATGGAGGACACTCTTTTTTTATTTTTGTAAAAGCACTATTTAATTTATTATTTGGATTTTGAAATCTTTTAATAATAATTTTATTACCCTTATCTTCTGCTACTATTGAGTTTAACTCTTCTGTAATTTTTATATCGACTGCCGATAATCTGCTTAAGGTTAATATTACTCCTATACTAATAGTGATACTCTTTTTCATTGCATTGTCCTTTATATTTTCTTAATTATATTTTAAACAAAAAACCTAATAATAACTTTAAAAAATAATTAAAATTTTATTTTTTTTTGGATAAAATAGTATTAAATAAAAAAGATATAAGGTTTAATTGATATGTTCGATATTGAAAAAGAGTATAAAAAAGAGTATCAAAGTGAGTATGAGTATATAGATGCAACTAAGTCTGCAAGTATTAATCAACATAATAATAGAAGTGGTCCCTATCTCTTTAAAAGTCTATTTTTAATAGGTATCGTAGGTGTAGTAGGATATTTTGGATTCAATTATATCAATAGTGGAGATACTCCTAAGAAG
>JALWZK010000206.1:1851-5231 GCA_027002665.1 Campylobacteraceae bacterium
TATTAATCCTGATGAGAGTAACGTTCAAACTCCATCAGTTAAAAGGGATAGTGCTTATATTAGAGATAATATTAAAAATATAGTTAGTAGTTATGAGACAACTATGGAAGCTCGGTATAAAAAACCTAAAGATATATCTAATGAATTAAACAGTATGGTTGAAGCTTTTTATAATCAGAAAGCATCTATTCCTATAGAACTTAGTGGAATAGTTGATAAGTTTTATGAAGAGGAGAAAAGGGGGGCAAAGAGTAGAGTAATCACAGTTAAAGAGGGGGATACATTAGCACTTATTGCACAACGATTTTATGGTGACGCAATGGAATATCAGAAAATTATAGATGCAAATAGACAATTACAAAAATCTACAACTCTATATATAGGAGAGAAGATTAAAGTTCCATATTAATCTAATCTATTAATAGGAACAAGAAGATTTGTTCCTATTTAGTATTAAGCAGAAGATTATTTGGAGAGAACCTCTTTTACGGCCTTGCCTATATCTGCAGGAGTTTTTACAACTTTAACTCCAACAGCTTCAAGTGCCTCCATCTTCTCCTTAGCAGTTCCAGCAGTTCCACTAATAATAGCTCCCGCATGTCCCATTCTCTTACCCTTAGGTGCGGTCTGTCCTGCAATAAATGCAACAACCGGTTTTGTAATCTGCTCTTTAATAAGTTTAGCAGCTTGAATTTCAAGATCTCCACCAATCTCACCAATCATAACGATAGCCTCTGTCTCTGGGTCTGCTTCAAACATTGGGAGAAGTTGCTTATAACTTAAACCGATAATTGGGTCCCCACCAATTCCAACGGCAGTAGATATTCCAAATCCCTCATTACATACTTGATTAGCACCCTCATAGGTTAGAGTTCCAGACTTAGAGATTAATCCAACGCTACCCTTTTTGAAAATCATACCCGGCATAATACCAATCTTACACTCTCCAGCAGTGATAATACCCGGACAGTTTGGTCCAATGGTTTTCATACCTTTCTTAACGGCATAAGCTTTTGCCATCTGCATATCACGAACAGGCGCACCTTCAGTAATAATAACAGCCAACTCAATACCGGCTTCAGCAGCCTCCATAACAGCATCCGCTACAAATGCAGGTGGAACAAATACCATAGATACAGTTGCACCAGTAGCCTTAATTGCCTCTTTGACTGTATTAAATACCGGTCTGCCGAGATGCTCCATACCACCTTTACCCGGAGTCACACCACCTACAATTTGAGTTCCATAATCGATACATTGGCCTGCATGAAATGTTCCCTCACTACCTGTAAAACCTTGAACTATTACTTTTGTATCTTTATTTACTAATATACTCATATTTATCCTTTTATCTTTTTTTTACCTCATCTTCACAATACAAACTCTTTACAGCTTGAAGATGTTTATAAATCTCTTTTAAATCTCCAATTTCAAAACTATCAAACTTTTTTGAAATAGAGTATCTATATCTATTCTCATCAATCTTCTCTAAGACGATAAATTGCCAAATAGAGCCATAAGTAAAAGCTCCTCTGATAATAGAATTTGAATTTAACTCCAATCCTACCATCATTTCAGCCAAAATCTGCCCTATTGGATTATCAGCTTTAAATCTCTTTTTAAACTCTTGAATAAAGAAGAGAGGCTTTTCTGGTTTAAATTCTCCATTTGCAATAATTAAATCTGTGGTTCCATTAAATAGAACACCATTAATCTTTGCCTTTATCGGTCTCTCATACCAATCTTTATAATTTTTACCAATAAAAGAGATTCTATTTAGTAGAGGAGCAAAAAATTTCATCTTAATCTCCTCTTCACTAAATTCACCAACCTCAAATCTCTCTTCCAATTCAATTCTCTCAATAAGAGACTTTAAAAACTTCTCCTCATCGTTAGAAATATCATATTTAAAACTAAACCACTCTTTGAAATAGTTACCCTTTTTAGCTATTTTCAAATCGACGATTTTGTCTAAATCTGATATATTGACCGATGAAAAATTGATTCTTTTCATAATTTTTCTCTAAGCTCTCTTTGCCGCCTCTACCGCTTTTTTTGCACCGTCAGCCAAATCACTTGCCGTAATAATATTTGGAATATTTGCATTTCTCAAAATTTCAGCCGCCTCCTGTGCATTTGTTCCATCAAGTCTAACTACAACAGGGACATGCACATCTACCATCTTGGTAGCCTCTAAGATTCCATTTGCAATTCTGTCACATCGAACAATTCCACCGAAGATATTGACAAAAATAGCTTTAACATTTGGATTTTTTAATATAATCTCAAAACCTTTTGCAACTGTTTGAGGATTTGCTCCACCACCTACATCTAAGAAATTGGCAGGTGTTCCACCCATATAGTTGATGGTATCCATAGTTCCCATAGCAAGACCTGCTCCATTGACCATACAACCAATCTCACCATCAAGAGCTACATAGCTTAATCCATACTTTGCAGCCTCTCTCTCATCTGGGTCCTCTTCACTAATATCCCTCATAGCTTCAATATCTGGATGTCTATAGAGAGCAGAATCATCGAATCCCATTTTTCCATCAAGTGCTAAGAAGTCACCAGAGCCAGTCTTGATGAGTGGATTAATCTCAATTAACTCTGCATCATTCTCCATATATAGCTTATATAACTTAGATGCAAACTGCACCATCTTTTTCTGTTCAGCCTTATCTGTAATTCCCAAACCAAATACAAGCTCTCTACCGTGGAAACCTTGGAAGCCAATACTAGGGTCAACAGCTACTTTAATAATCTTTTCAGGAGTCTTCTCTGCTACTGTCTCAATATCCATACCACCTTCAGTTGAAGCCATAATAATTGGCATCTCAGCAGCTCTATCTAATACAACCGAAAGATATAACTCATCAGCAATATCAGCCCCCTCCTCAATATAAACCTTCTGCACAAGTTTACCCTCTGGTCCTGTTTGATGGGTAACAAGTGTCATACCAAGAATTTCACCTGCCAGTTTCTCTACCTCTTCAATTGACTTAGCAAGTTTTACACCACCACCAAGTCCTCTACCACCTGCATGTATTTGAGCTTTTACAACCCAAATATTTCCACCAAGCTCTTTAGCATTTGCTACAGCCTCTTCAACTGTATGAGCAACAATACCTCTTGGTGTCGGCACACCATATTTAGCAAAAATCTGTTTTGCCTGATACTCATGAATATTCATTCGGACTCCTTTTATCTCTTAAAGTTGTTGATATTATACGCTTAAGCGAAATAATAAGGAGTTAATAGTTACATAATTCAGAGTTAATTTATCGTAATTGTTAAAAAACTACACATTAGGTTTATATATGATTATATATCTATATTAATAGCCTATTTATATATTTATCTTATGTATCAAAATG
>JALWZK010000207.1 GCA_027002665.1 Campylobacteraceae bacterium
ATTTTGGATTATGTTAATTACTCGGATTTATCAGATTAGTATTAAATCCAATCTATATTATGAGGGGTTGGCTAAGAATAATATAGAGAGAAAATATTTTATAAAGCCTGTGAGGGGAGAGATATTAGATAGAAATGGAAAACTACTTGCCGTCAATAAGATAGGATTCTCTATTAAAATTGCTCCACATTTAAAAACAAATAGCAAAGAGCTTAATCAGACTATAGAGAGTATTGTGGAGGAGTTTCCAGATTATAATGCAACTAAACTACTAAAAAGATATAAGAAGATGAACTCACCTTATAACCATAGATTTATTAAGGTGATAGATTTTATCTCCTATGAAGATATGATTGGAGCCTATCCTAAATTAACTATCAATAAATTAATAAAGATAGATTCCGAAACAGAGAGATACTATCCTGCTGGGAGTATGGCTACACATATAGTTGGATATGTCGGTCGCTCAAACAGAAGAGATAATGAGAGAGATATTGTAGTTGATAAGGTAGGGGTTGTCGGTAAAACCGGCTTGGAGAGACAATATAATAAAATTCTGGAAGGGGAGTTAGGTTATAGAACAGTCAAGGTTAGTGCAACAAATAAAGTTGTTGCAGAGCTTGAGAAGAAGAAACCTATTGAGGACCAAAATCTAATCTTAAATATAGATTTAGATTTACAAAAGAAGATAAATGAACTCTTTGTTGGACAGGCGGGGGTTGCAATTGTTATGAATGTAAATGGAGATGTATTGGCTGCCGTTAGCTATCCATCTTATGACCCCAATCTATTTGTGGGAGGTATCTCTTCAAAAGATTGGAGAGCTCTTATAGATGACCTAAATCACCCCTTTACCAATAAGATTGTGGCAGGATTATATCCTCCCGGCTCCACTATTAAAATGGGAATGGCATTAGCCTACTCCAAGTCAGGAAAGGGAACCTTAGATAAGGCAGAATATTGTAAAGGCTACATTAAAATAGGTAAAAATAAACACAAATTTAGATGTTGGTCAAAGTGGGGACATGGAACGGTAAACTTAAGAAAGGCAATTAGAGAGAGTTGTGATGTCTATTTCTATAACAAGAGTCTTCAAGTTGGAATTAATGATATGTCAAAATATCTAAATGAGTTTGGATTGGGGGTTAAAACCGGTATAGATTTACCACGAGAGAGGTCGGGAGTTATTCCAAATAAAGAGTGGAAAATGAAAACATATAAACAGCCATGGTATTTAGGGGAGACCATAATTGCCTCTATCGGTCAAGGGTATGATTTGGTTACACCTATGCAGGTTGCAAGATATACAGCATTCTTGGCAACTAAGAAACTTCCTACACCTCATCTGGCACATATTGTAGCCGGTAAAATTGTTAAACCTGAATATAAAGAGATAGATGTAAACTGGCGTTATTTAGACCTAATTCGTAAAGGTATGTATGATGTCTGTAACTCCCCAAGGGGAACAGCAAGAAGATTTATGTCCCACCTTCCAATAGTGGTAGCAGGAAAAACTGGAACCTCACAAGTTGTAGCAATTCCACAGAGAGAGAAGCGAAGAATGAAAGAGTCTGAAATGGAGTATTATAGTCGCTCCCACGCTTGGCTAACCACCTATGCACCTTTTCATAATCCCAAATATGTAGTGACTGTATTGGTAGAGCATGGGGGACATGGTGGTAGTGCCTCTGCTCCAATTGCCGCAGAGATATATAGATGGATGTATAAAAGGGGTTATTTTAAAGATGAAGAGGATAAAAAGAGAGAGAGTGATAAGAAAAAAAAGAAGAAGTAGTCACCTATCTTAAAAAAGAAAAGATAGGTAATAAGTTACTCAACAGTTACAGACTTAGCGAGATTTCGAGGCATATCCACATCATTTCCCAATCTAATAGAAACCTCTAAGGCCAATAGTTGAGTTATAACCATCATTTCAAAAAACTCCAACATGGCATGAGAGCTATATTTCGTCCGTATAAAATCATCTGCTAACTCAAACTCCTCTGGAGATATGGCAAGGATAGTAGCATCTCTGGCACTAAGCTCCTCTACATTTGATTTTATCTTATCGTAGTGTAGGGATTTTGGCATAAGTGCAATAGTGAATAGTTCACTATCGGCTAAGGCTATTGGTCCATGTTTCATCTCTCCCGCCGGATACCCCTCTGCATGAAGATAGCTTATCTCCTTTAATTTTAAAGCCCCCTCTAACGCAAGTGGGAAAAATATATCTCTCCCAATAAAGAAAAAGCCGTGTCCGTGAAGATACCTTTTTGAGAGTCTATGAATTTTATCATGGAGTCTATCCGTCACAATTAAAACTTTTGGAACTTTTCTAACTGCATTCAACTCTCGATTTAGCCTATCTTTTGAGATATTTCCTTTTAACTCTGCAATATATAGAGATAGTAACCATAGCACCATTGTTTGGGTAGCAAATGCTTTTGTGCTTGCTACCCCCTTTTCTATTCCCGCTCTTGTTAAAATTGCGCTCCCACTCTCTCTAACTATTGATGAGTTATCAACATTACATATAGTGAGAGTTTTGAGACCTGCCCGATTTGCCATTTTTAGTGCCTCTAAGGTATCTGCTGTCTCTCCACTTTGGGAAATTGTAATAAATAGAGTATCTCTCTGTAGTAGTGGCTCTTTATATCTAAACTCCGATGCAATCTCAACCTGTGTTGGAATTTTTGCCAATCTCTCAAATAGATATGCACCTGTTAATGCTGAGTGGTAACTTGTGCCACATGCACATATCTTTATACTATTGATATTTTCAAATAGACTCTTATCCAACTCTTCAAACTCCACTCTATCATCTAAAACTCTCCCAATCATACAATCGTTCATAACTTGCGACTGTTCATATATCTCCTTTTCCATAAAAAATCTAAAACCATCTTTTTGAGCCATCTTTTTATCTGTAGGTAACGGTTTTTTTAGAATTTTTTTCTCTATACCACTGCTATCAAACAGTTTAACTTCACCTTTTTTTGCATATCCATACTCTCCATCTTCAAGATAATAGACCTCTGTTGCCTTTCCAATAATAGGTGTATCTGATGATGCAAAGTATATCTCATCTTCTTCATTAAAACCGATAAGTAGTGGTGAACCACTCTTAGCAAAAAATATACTCTCCGGCTCTGCCTCTGTAATAAGTAGAATTGCATAAGCTCCATTAAGTTTAGATACTGTCTGTTTAAATGAGTTAAATGGATTTTTAAAATCACTATTATTTTTTTCAAATAGATGCACAATTGTCTCTGTATCGGTTTGGCTTAAAAAGGTTACTCCCATCTTCTCTAACTCATCTTTAATCTCTTGATAGTTCTCTATAATTCCATTATGGACAACAAAACTATACTCTCCTAAGTGGGGGTGGGCATTTAACTCCGTCGGTTTACCATGAGTTGCCCATCTTGTATGTCCAATAGCGACACCAAAACCACTACTGCTATAATTTTTTGTCTTATCTCTTAAATTTTTTAGTTTTCCAACAGCCTTAAAATGTTTTAACCCATCTTTCTCAATAATAGCAATGCCTGCTGAATCGTATCCTCTATACTCTAACTCCTTTAATCCATCTAATAATATACTCTTTTTCTCTTTTTTACCGATATATCCGACAATTCCACACATATACTACTACTCCTTATCTCTATTAACAAGTTTAAAAAATCTAACACTCAATGGAGTTAAATCTATCTCTATCATATTCTCCTTCTCTCCTATTACAAAATATGTTGAGTTAAATACCCTTCTTCTATTGGTGTCGGTTCCGGCAAACTTTCTACCATCTGAATTAAAAATTAGTTTATATTTTCCACTCATAGTTACCGGCGCATAGTAGTTATAGTATGTTGCTCCTGAGAAGTTACATACAACCAAAATTCTCTCATCTTTATAGACTCTCTCAAATACAATGATATTTCTACTCGCATCATCAGCATTACACCACTCAAAATTCTCCTTAGTATCATATTGGAGAGCCTTTTCCTGTTTATAGAGTCTATTTAAATCTTGGATTAGTCTCTGCACCCCTTTATGGGAGTCATACTCCAAAACCTCCCAATCTAACTGTTTTTCATAATTCCACTCATTAAATTGAGCTATCTCATTCCCCATAAAGAGAAGTTTTTTACCCATAAAGGCATACATAAATGAGTATAATGCTCTCAAGTTGGCAAACTGCCAATCATAGAGTCCACTCATCTTATTTATCATACTCCCTTTCATGTGAACAACCTCATCATGACTCAGTGGTAATATAAACTTCTCATCAAAGGCATATGTAAAGATAAATGTTAAATCATTATGGTGGTATTGTCTATTTATCGGGTCTAATTTAAAGTAGTCTATGACATCATTCATCCACCCCATATTCCACTTATAGTCAAATCCTAACCCCTCTTTTTTATCGGTTACCCCTAAGAATGTAGTCGATTCTTCTGCTATCATTATTACATTTTTATCTTTTTTATGAACATTTTTATTTAATTTTTTTAGAAAATCGATAGCACCTAAGTTTAAATTATTTCCATACTTATTTGGAGTCCACTCTCCATCTTCTCTCTGATAGTCAAGATATAACATAGATGCAACCCCATCAACTCTAATACCATCAATATTATACTCCTCTATCCACCATAAAGCACTACTAATTAAGAAAGATTTAACATAGTCACTATCGTAATTAAATATATTACTTTTCCATTGTGGGTGATAACTCTTCTCATGGTTTGGGTGTTCATATAGTGCAGTCCCATCAAAAGCTATTAGTCCATGTCCATCTGTAGCAAAATGGGAGGGAACCCAATCTAAAATGATGCCTATATTGTGCTTATGAGATATATCTATAAAATATTTGAAATCATCTGGTGAGCCATATCGTGAGGTGGGAGCAAAATATCCTGTATCTTGATAACCCCATGAACCATCAAAGGGGTGTTCCATAATAGGTAGTAGCTCAATATGTGTAAATCC
The DNA here is from genome assembly GCA_027002665.1 of Campylobacteraceae bacterium. Taxonomy (GTDB): domain Bacteria; phylum Campylobacterota; class Campylobacteria; order Campylobacterales; family Sulfurovaceae; genus UBA1140. Next base: position 4,990 of record JALWZK010000207.1, read on the forward strand.
CATCTTTTTAACATATTTAACGAGACTTCTTGCCAAATCTCTATATGTTAAATAGCTCTTTATATCTCTCTTCCATGAGCCGAGATGCACCTCATAGATAGATATGGTCTCACTCTTTTTGGGTTTTTCATACTTAAATTCATATTTACTCTTAAATATAATTGAGGCTGAATTTGGTCTTACCTCTGCATATCTTGCATAGGGGTCTGCTTTTAAAA
>JALWZK010000208.1 GCA_027002665.1 Campylobacteraceae bacterium
GCCAAAAGTTGTAGGTGATAGATATGCCATTATTAAGATAACTAATATAGAAGAGCCTACTATAAAAACATTTGAAGAGGCAAAAGATGAGGTTCTTCCGATATTTAAGAGTGATATAGCAAGGGAGAAATTGGCAAAAGTTGCAGAGGATAGCTTAAAAAATTTTGAAAAAATCAAATCAAATATATCTGACTTTATAACACTAAAAAATATTCAAAAACAGAAATTGGGTTTAAATAAACAAGAAGGTGCAGAATTTATCTCAAAACTCTTTACTTCTGACCAAGAAAAGGGTATCATATCTATAGGAGATAAAGTTGTTGTCTATAAAATTATTGAGCAAAAGTTGATTGCACTTGATAAAAATGATAGTGCAAATTTAAAGTTAAATATTGACCAAATTAAGAGAGAATCATTTCAGTCAAATTTAATGCGAGAGTTAGACAAGAAGTATCCTACAAAATTTTATAAGTAATATAGAACTAAGGATTGAATGTGAGTACACTCATCTTAGCCATAGATATAGGCTCTACAAAAATATGTGCAATTATTGGAAAGAAACAGGATGGTAGAGTTGAGGTTAGTGGCCACGGTATTGCTAGGTCCCAAGGTATTAAAAAAGGAACAATTACAAATATTGAACTGGCGGCAAGGTCTATTAAAAAGGCTGTAGATGATGCTAAGAGAGTATCTGGCTTAAATATTACAACTGCTACAATATCAATTTCGGGTGCATATACCAAGAGTATAAACTCAACAGGTGTCGTAAATATTCCAAATAATGAAATATCTATAAATGAGATAAATCGTGTAATGCAGACAGCTCTATATAATGCAAATATTCCTAATGAGTTTGAGGTTTTACATGTTTTACCCTTTAAATTTAAAATTGATGACCAAGATTATATAGAGGACCCCTATGGTATGAATGCCAGTCGTATGGAGGTGGATACTCATATAATTATGACAGCCAAATCCAGTTTAGAGAATTTAAAAAAGGCTGTAAATGCAGCAGGAATTGAGATAGGTAAAGTTGTTCTAAGTGGATACGCCTCTGCTATTGCAGTTATAAATCAAGATGATAAAGAGAGAGGTATCGCCGTTATTGATTTAGGTGGGCATACCAGCAATCTGGTTATATATGCAGGAAACTCTATTCAATATAATGATTTTTTGGCAGTTGGCTCAAACCATATTACAAATGACCTCTCAATAGCACTCCATACCCCTCTCGATGTGGCAGAGGAGTTAAAAATTACGAAAGGTAGTCTATTAGATACAGGATTTAATGAGAATATTGAGCTACCTATTATTGGAGATGAACACAATTTAAATATTGTCTCTATGGATATAGTGCATAGTATTATCCATAGTAGAATGGAAGAGACCCTTACAATTCTCGCCAACTCTATTGCAACAAGTGGACTTAAAAATCAGATTGGTGCAGGAGTTATGCTAACTGGTGGAATGACAAAGATTGAGGGAACAAGAGAGTTGGCTCAAGCACTTATGCCAAACATACCGGTTAGAATAGGATATCCGCAATATATCCATAAGGCATCAAATGAGCTATTATCTGTAGAATATGCTACAGGTATGGGGCTTTTATTATATGAAGCAGGTTATAATACAGAATATGAATTGGAACGCCATAAACAGATGCTACATTCAAAAGAGTATAAACCAAGAGAGTCGTTGAGAGATATTGCGATTAATAGTTCATCTGCTGATTTAAAACCGAAAATTTCAGTTTCAGAACCATCATTTTCAACTAAATCATCAGATAGTGACCTTTTTGCAGATTTGAGTCGAGAACCTGTAAAGAAGAGTAGCCCTCTACATAGTTTTGTGGAGTGGGCTAAAAAGATTTTTTAGATAGATAGAACATATATAAGGAGAGATAGAAAGATGGAAGAGTTCAATATAACAGAGGCACATTCAGGAGTTCTTGGAGCTAAGATTAAAGCTATAGGTGTAGGCGGTGGTGGTGGAAATATGATTAACCACATGATAAATGAGGGTGTAACCGGAATCGATTTGCTTGTAGCAAATACAGATGCACAGGCACTCGATGCATCACTTGCACCATATAAGATGCAACTTGGTATGAATGTTACTAAGGGGTTGGGTGCTGGAATGAAACCCGAAGTTGGTAAGGCCGCAGCCGAAGAGAGTTACGATAATATTAAGACTATGTTAAATGGGGCAGATTTAGTATTTATATCTGCTGGACTTGGAGGTGGAACGGGAACCGGTGCAGCACCTATTATTGCACAGGCTGCCAAAGAGGTTGGAGCATTAACTGTATCTATAGTTACAACTCCATTTGCATTTGAGGGACGAAAGCGAAAGAGATTAGCAAAAGCGGGATTGGAAGAGCTTAAAAAAGAGAGTGATTCTATTATTGTAGTTCCGAATGAGAGACTTCTCTCGATTGTTGAGAAGAATCTTGGAATGAGAGATAGTTTTAAATTGGTTGATAATGTATTGGCACAGGCTGTAAGTGGAATATCCAATGTTATCCTATCCCATGGTGCCAATGATATTAACCTTGACTTTGCCGATGTAAAAACCGTTATGAGCCATAAGGGGTTAGCTCTTATGGGTGTGGGAGAGTCACAAGGAAATAGTGCGGCTTATGATGCAGCGAAAACTGCTATTGAGTCACCTCTACTTGATAACCTCTCTATTGATGGTGCTATGGGTATATTGGTGCATTTCCATATTCACCCAGACTATCCTCTTGCAGAGATTTCAGAGGCTATGGATATTGTTGAAGAGAATGCGGATGAGGATGCAAATATCATATTTGGAACAACAACCAATGAAGATTTCCCAATAGATGAGGTTAAACTTACAATTATTGCGACCGGTTTTGAAGACCCTTCAGATTTCGAAGTTGAAAAACCTAAGAGTGAGACTAAACAGGCTTCATCGACGAGCCATACCCATACTCATACTCACCATAATCAACACCATTATCATCAACACCATACACATACACATACAAGACCTGAGCTAAAAAAACCTGTTCAAGGCACATATCTAAATAGAGCAAGGGTAGTGGGTGGAGATTATCGTAATAGTGGAGATGATTATCTTGATACTCCAACATTTTTAAGAAAACAGATGGATTAAACTATGAAAAGGGTTAATTTTTTCATTCTAAAATTCATCTTACTTCTATTTCCATATCTGCTACTATCAGATGGACACATATTTGTATATCACCGTTTTGATGATAGTAGATATCCAACTACAAATATATCCACTTCGACTCTAAAAAGAGAGTTTGATTATTTAAAAAAGCACAACTATAAAGTGGTTCCTTTAGTGGATATTGTAAAGAAGATTCAAAATAGAGAGAAAGTTCCTGATAATTGGGTAGCTTTCACGATTGATGATGGATTTAAATCATTCTATACAAATGGCTTACCCGTTTTTAAAAGGTATGGTTATCCATTTACTCTATTTATTGCTGTAAAATATACCGAAGAGAACTATAGAGACTATGTAACATGGAGACAGCTTAAAGAGATTTCCAAATATGGCTCTGTTGAGTTCCATAGTTATGGACATGGACATTTTGGTAGAATGAGTAGCGAGAAGATAAGAGCCGATATGGATAAGGGGCTATCTTTAATGAAAAAGCATCTAAACTATAAACCGAAACTCTTTGTTTACCCTTATGGGGAGTATGATAGTAGAGTGAAGAAGATTATAGAGAGTTATGGGTTTCAAGCAGTCTTTAATCAAAATATGGGTGCTGTAAATGGGGTCTGTAGTAATATCTATGATATAGATAGAAGTGCAGTGGTTGGAAGTAATGCAAAAGATTTTAAACTCTATCTCTATTTTAAAGAGCTGTGTGGAGTAACTTTTCAAAAACCTCTTAAATATCCAAAGGATAAGATAGTAAAAACGGTTGAAGTGACACTTAACGATAAGAGTATAGAGAGTGCAGATATTTTTATATCGAACCACGGTTGGCATAGGGTAAAAGTGAATAACGGAAAGATAGTTTATCATGCAAATAAGAGAGTTAATAGAGAGCGTATTAAGATAGGTGTAAAAGTTAAGAACAGAATTAAGCTAATGGTTCTATCAAAATAGCTATACTTTTAATATATTTTATTAAGGAGAGATAATGAAAAAAAAATTTTATATATTGAGTAGTTTAATTTTACTAATAGGGTGTAATAATATAGATAGCTCTACACCTATACCAAATAGTAAAGAGGTGGTTAGAAATACAAACTCAGTCAATGTAGCTCAGCAGGTAGTAGAGACAACTCCAACTCGAACATTATCTAAGGTGAAATATATTGATAAACCTATTGTAATAGAGCAGGGAATGTTACATATAAAAGGATTTATGGGAACTATACAACCAACTCTGAAGAGTGCCTTACAACAGGATGGTGACCATGCAACAGCCATGAGTGCATGTTCCTCTGTAGCTATGCAGATGACTAATGACTATAATAATATTACAAATGGTGTAAAGATTAGAAGAACTGCCTTAAAGTATCGTAATCCAGCAAATAAGCCTGATGAGGTAGATAAAGAGGTTATGTATAGATTCCAAGCGGTAAAAAATTTTAAACCGGTTGCCGTTGATATGGGAAGTAGCTATAGAGTATATAAACCATTAATCACAAAGGCATCATGTCTATATTGTCATGGAAGTAAATCGGATATAAATCCTAAAATCGCTAAGATGATACAGAAAAAATATCCTCATGATATGGCTACAGGCTTTAAATTGGGAGAACTTAGAGGTGTTGTTGTTGCTGAATTTCCAAAATAATGGTATTACAAGATAGAGATATTGAATTTATAAGAGAAAATATTAGATATATTTTTGGGAAATGTGAAGCATATATCTTTGGAAGTAGTTTAAAAGGTGTGAGAGGTGGAGATATTGATATATTTATAATATCTCCTCAAAATCTCTCAATAGAGGATAGAGTAATAAAGATAGATAGATTAAGAGAGATTTTAGAAGATAATTTTTTTAGACCTATTGATATAGTTATCTCAAAAGATAAGAGTAGAGATATTGAGAGAGAAGCTCTAAAGGGTAAAAAGATATGTTAAAAAAACATTTAGAGTTTGTTAAAAAGAGTTTAAAAATATTAAAAAGTTTACAAGATAAGTATGAAAATCTATATGGTTTACCAT
>JALWZK010000209.1 GCA_027002665.1 Campylobacteraceae bacterium
ATTAAATCTTGAACAGTTCTAATTGACTCACTATCGGCTGAATCTATTTCTATATCATATAGATTATTTAAAGTAACAATTAAATCAATTGCATCTAAACTATCCAATCCTAAATCGTCATAAAAGGTTGCTTCTAAAGTAATATCTTTCTCCTCAACTTCAAACTCTTTCATTAAAACTTTCTTTAATTCAACAAGAATCTCTTCATCTTTCATTAGATAATACTCCTAAATAAATATTAAAATAATTATAACTAATTTAATATAATATTTAATTTTTCTCAATATAATATAGATTGAGATTTAATTTATAAATAGAAGGATATAGCATGCTTAAATCATATTCAATAATTCTATTGACCCTCTTGGTATTTATTTTTACAGGTTGTAGTGCTAAAGGCATACAAAGACTTTCAATTCAAAAAGCACTTGCTGATACCCGTGCAAATGGTAATTTGGACCCCAATATTAAACTCTATTTTGGTGATAAGGGACATAGTGGAAAACTCTGGACAAGCAACAAAAAGACCAATAATGTAAATAAGGATATTGATGAGGGGTGTAATAGAGCTTTTATATCAGCTCTTATTTCTCTTCAAGATAGAGCTAAAAAAGAGGGAGCTACTTCAGTTGTAGATATTCACAGTTACTATAAACGAAAGAAATTCTCAAGTCCAACAACTTATGAGTGTGCAGTGGGAGCAATCATGAGTGGTGTTACACTTAGGGGTAGAGTTAAGTAATCTAAATGTGGATTCAACAACGGGGCAATAGCTTAGGTTACAAATTAATTCTAACAATTTACAAATTAATTGGCTATAAAGGGACTAAACCAATTATTTGGTTAGTCTCTTTTATCTATGCACTTATTACTCCAAAAGAGAGAGAGGCTATAAAAAGTTACTATAGAAGAGTAGGTGTCTCCTATAACTTTCTCTATTATGTTTCGCATATTTATCAATTTTCTCTATCTATTTTTGATAGATTTGTCAGCAAAATCAATCCAAATATTTTCCAAATTGAGCGGGTAAATCTAAAAGTTTTTTTAAAAAATAGAAATAGGATTCTAACAATTTCACATGTGGGGAATTGGGCAAATACCTTTGTGGCTTTTCAGTATGAAAATCGTAATATCTATATTGCTATTGATGAAAAACTCAAAAAAGATATTATTGCTTACGAAAAATCCTTAAAATACCAAAAAACTTCAAATATTAAATTTATTAATCTTAGAGAGGGACTAAAAGCAACTCTTCAGATAGTTCAAGCCTTAAAACAGGGTGATGATATTGCTATTATGGTAGACCGTCTAATTGATAAAAATCGTTATGTTGAGGTTAATTTTTTGAACTCACCAACAAGATTCAATAGAAGCCCTTTTGAGATTGCCTATAATCGAGAAGTAGAGATAATGGGTGTTACAGTTATTCGTTCCAACGACAAAGAATACAAAGTCATTTTCTCTGACCCTATTAAAGTAGATAAATCAATTAAAAAAGAGAAGGCAATAGCTATAATGGCAACTCAATATGCTAACTATCTTGAAAATATTGTGCGTCAATATCCTAAACAGTGGTTTAATTTTTATAAATTTTGGGAGTATTAATGAGAGTAAAAGTAACGGGTGAATATGTTACTCTAAATGATATTATAAGAGCTGATGGCGTTATCCTATCTAAGGGAGTAGAGTTTCAAGCAAAAATCAACAAAGCACATGATTTTTTAGTTAATGAGATTAAGAGTGGTAAACCTATTTACGGAGTGACTACAGGTTATGGCGAATCTGGTAAAAACTATCTGCTCTATGATGAAGCCAAAATATTACAGATTAATCTTTTTAGATTTCATGGTTGTGGCGTAGGAAAAAATCTTACCGAAGAGGAGTCATTTTATATGACACTTATTCGTATGATTAGCCTCTCAAAAGGTTATTCAGGCATCTCATACAATCTCTTAAAACATTTAGAATTTATGATAAATGAGCGAATCTTACCAGTAGTTCCAGAGCAAGGAAGTGTTGGAGCAAGTGGAGATTTAACACCACTTTCATATCTCGCTGCAACTATTGCAGGAGAACGAGAGGTCTATTATAGAGGTAAAATTAGAAAGACAGCAGAGGTATATAGAGAGCTTAATATTGAGCCTTATGAGTTTCAACCCAAAGAGACACTATCCATTATGAATGGCACTGCTACTATGTCAGCTATTGCACTTAATAGTATAAAAAGATTTGAAACTTTTATGGGTGCTTATACATCATTTATAGCTGGTATCTTTGAGTTACTCAATGCAGATGATACCCCATTACAACCATTAGTCCATAAGGTAAAGCCTTTTGAGGGTCAAATTGCTATTGCAAAAGAGATTTTAACAAAATTAAAAGGAACAAAACTGACCCATTCAAGAGAGAAGCGTTATAATGATTTCTTTAATGAAGACTCTTTAAATATTCAGGACCGTTACTCTATTAGATGCTCACCACAAGTTTTGGGTGTTGTAATAGATAATCTTAATCTCTCAAAAAAATGGTTAGAGATTGAAATTAATGCAGTGAATGATAATCCAATTATTGATGGCGAAAATAAAAAAATCTATACTACGGGTAACTTTTATGGTGGGTATATTGCCCATGCTATGGATACACTTAGAATTTCAGTTGCCAATATAGCTGACCTATTGGATAAACAGTTCGCCATCTTGGTCGATTATAAATATAATAGAGGTTTAGGTGAAAACCTAAAACTAAGTAACAAAAACTATTTTCATGGGTTTAAAGCCATGCAGATTACTCTTAGTTCCCTTTCGGCAGATGTAATGATAAATACTACTCCTGCGTCTCTCTTCTCTCGTCCTACAGAATCTATGAATCAAGACAAAGTAAGTATGGGAACGACAGCCTCTATTCAATTTAGAAATCAACTTCCAAACCTTGAAAATATGTTAGCTATTGCTATGATAGGTCTTACACAGGCTGTCGATATTCGAGGGAAAAAAGGTATATCACCTCATCTTAAAAAAGTCTATAATAATATTAGAGCGGAGGTAAAACCTCTTATTGAAGATAGACGAATGGATTCTGATATTGCTAAGGTTGTTAAGTTAATTATTTCCGGAAAGTTAAATTAATATTATTTTTCCTATATCTTAGAAAAAATCAGAGAGGTATTAATTCCGCCAAATGCAAAATTATTACTCATAACATGAGAGATACTCTCTTCTCTATGTTCCATAACATAATCTAAATTGGCACAAGCCTCATCAACCTCATTTAAGTTTTTATTTGCAGGAATTAAATTATCATTTAAGGCTATTAAACCTATAATGGACTCAATAACACCACACCCCCCGAGTAGATGTCCCATATAACCTTTTGTGCTTGAGATAGCTGTTTTATCTCCAAAAATGCTATAGGTAGCATGGGACTCTTCTATATCACCTTTTATAGTAGCTGTAGCATGAGCATTAATATAACCAATATCCAATGGAGTTAAATTGGCATCTAATAATGAAGCTTCCATTACCGATTGCATACCCTTTCTTAAAGGTGTAGTCAAGTGTGAACCATCACAAGAGGTGGCATAACCTGTAAGTTCAGCATAAATTTTTGCCCCTCTCTTTTTAGCATGCTCATACTCCTCAAGCACTAAAGTTCCAGCACCCTCACCTATAACCAAGCCATCTCTATTTTTATCAAAAGGTTTCGGTGTCAAAGAGGGATTTTCATTAAAACCAATACTTGTAGCTCCCATCACCTCAAATACACCTGCAGCAAGTGGGTGAAGTCCATCAGCACCACCTACAAACATAATATCACTCATGCCATACTTTATAGATTCATACCCTACACCAATCGCCTGTGAAGAGGAGGTGCAAGCTGAGCAGGTAGGAATGGCTCTACCAACTATTCCAAAGGCAGTAGCTATATTAGCCACTACGGTATGACTCATCGATTTTAAAAACATCATAGAGTTCTGTCCCTTAAATCCATTATGTTCATATACAGTAGAAATCCACTCCATAAGAGTTTCGTTAGCTCCCATAGTTGAACCAAAAGATATTCCTGTTTTAGGATTTTTTATCTGCTCCTCTTCTAAGCCTGAATCTTTAATAGCATCTTGCATACTCCTGGTTGTCATCAATGCAACTTTTCCCATAGAACGCCTATGTTTTCTCGGAATATCTGAAAAGTCTTGTTTGGTAATGGGTGCTGCTATAAGTGTTGACATGCCTCTCATCTCCTCTGCCCAACTCTGCATATATTTTACCCCTGAATAGTTGGCAATAATACTATTTTTGAGAGATTCTATACTATTACCGAGAGGAGATAACAATCCAACTCCTGTAATAACTACTCGTCTCATCGAACTAATCCTCCACTTATATTAATTGTCTCTGCTGTTATATAAGTATTGGTCGCTACAAAATAGACGGCTTGGGCTACCTCATCAGCTTTACCAAATCGTCCTAATGGAATATTCTTGGCTATCTTTTTATCTAACTTTTTAGTCATTTTAGATTCTATAATACCCGGAGCAACACAATTTACTCGAACTTTATAACGAGATAATTCAAGAGCTAAACTTTTTGTAAAAGCAATAATTGCTCCTTTTGAGGCAGAATAGTTTGTCTGTCCTGCATTTCCAGATATTCCAGAGATAGAAGAGATATTTACAATAGCTCCATCTCTGTTTTTAATAAACTTAGGAAGTAGTGCTTTTGTTACTCTAAACATTCCATTTAAATTAGTCTCTATAACCTCTTCCCACTCCTCATCACTCATCCAAAATAGAAGGTTATCTCTACTAATCCCTAAGTTATTAACCAATATATCTACCTCTATTCCTCTTAAAGCCTCTTTTATCGAATTTTTATCTTTGGAATTGAAGTATAGAATCTCACCATTACCATCTATCTCTCTTAAAATCTCCTCTGCCTTTTTTTTATTAGAATGAAAATGTATATAAATAAAATATCCTTTTTTTGAAAACTCTTTAACAATGGCTTCACCCAAAGAACCTGTAGCCCCTGTCACCAAAACTTTTTGCATATTTTCTTCTTTCTACCATAAAAAATTAGTGAGCAATTTTATCTAAAATAAAGTAAAAATCAGTATTATTTTAAACATCAATTTTCTC
>JALWZK010000210.1 GCA_027002665.1 Campylobacteraceae bacterium
CTCTATTATCGGTTATATATTTTTCTATCTCTTTACTATCCAATAGTGTCCAATTTTTTGCTATATAGTTGAAAAAGTTGTAGATTTGATTTTTTAACTTCAGAGATTGTAATTTCAATCTATCTCTCTCTACCGCTTGAGTATATCCATATCTCTTATTTGTATCTATCTTTAGAGTAAGCTCTCTAATCTCTCTATCTACTCTATCTTTATCGATAAATATAGTTCTATTCCTATCTAATGAGTATGGGTCATTTTTTAAAAGATGGACTATAGAGGTAAAACTGTCAAACTTTTTATCTAATATAGATGAGTTTCTATCTACGGTTCTATTGGTATCCTTTTCAATTAACTCCAAAATAGCTTTTTTATTAAAAAAGGTATCTTCAACCTTAATAAGCTCTTCCCAAAATGAGTTAGAGGCTGTAAGTGTAGCTGTCAATATTATAACTATTAAAATAGATTTTTTAAAAAACATAAAAGACTCACTCAATTAATTTTACTCTTGCTTTTAATCCAATTGTAGTGCTGTATCCAACCTCACTAAACTCCAAATCTCCATTACTATTATAGATAAATGTGGTTGGGAAAGCTGTAACATTAAACCTTTTTGCCAACTCTCCACTGTAATCATCTATAACTATATAGTCATATCCTCTCTCTTTTAAAAACTTCTCTATTGATTTAGATTTTACAGCTACGGTTACTACTCGAATGCCACTATCTTTTAAACTTTGGATATTAGATGCTTCAAGTTTACAAGTTGGACACCAAGTAGCCCAAAAGTGCAGCACAAGAGGCTTCCCTCTTTTTAGGAGAGATACCTCTCGATTATCTATTGATTTTAATTCAATATCTGGTAGTCTGCTATCTATATCTGGCTTTCTAATATAGTTTACTACAAATGAAACAACAAATACCATTAAAAGAGTAATAGCCACCTCTCTTAATATAGATTTAAATGACCACCTTTTCAATTTAAATAATCCTGTAGAGCTTTAGGCTCTAATTTACCATTTAATCTCTTTAGCTCTCTAATGGCTAAGATTGTCGCCTTTGCACCTGCAATAGTTGTAAAGTATGCAATATTCTCTCTCAATACAGACTGTCTAATGGTTACTCCATCAATCTTACTACCTTGGTCTGCACTTGTATTGATAGCTAATACAATCTCTCCATTTTTAATCATATCATCTATATTTGGTCGCCCCTCAGATATCTTTAGAACCTTTGTAGATGGGACATTGGCTCTCTCTAAGGCTCTATGTGTTCCAATAGTAGCTACAATCTCAAATCCTAAATCTATAAAATCTCTGCCAATCTCCCCTACAAACTTTTTATCTATATCGGCAAGGGAGATAAAGACTTTACCACTCAGAGGGATATTATTCTTAGATGCAAATTGACTCTTTGCAAAACTCATACCAAAATTATCACTAATCCCCATAACTTCGCCTGTGCTTTTCATCTCAGGTCCTAATAGGAGGTCTGAGCCTGTGAGTTTATTAAATGGAAATACAGCCTCTTTGACAGCTATATGCCCTTTTAGATTTGGCTCTAATATCTTCTTATCAAAATTTACTACACTAAATCTATCATAAAACTCTAAAGCCTCTCTTAAATTACCTTGTAGCATAACTCTTGTGGCCACTTTGGCTAAGGGAACTCCTGTAGCTTTACTTACAAATGGAACCGTTCTTGATGCTCTCGGATTTACCTCTATAAGATATACCTCATCTCTAAAGATTGCATATTGTATATTTAAGAGTCCAACAACTCCAAGCCCCAGAGCTATATTGGCTGTCTGCTCTTTTATTCTATTAATAAGTCTATCTGATATAGATATTGTAGGTAGTGAACATGCTGAGTCACCAGAGTGAATACCAGCCTCCTCTATATGTTGCATAATGCCACCAATATATACATCTTCTCCGTCAGATATAGCATCAACATCAAGCTCTATAGCATTATTTAGAAACTTGTCTATTAATACAGGTGCATCATTTGAGACAGATACAGCCTCATCCATATACTCTTTTAACTCGCTATCCGAAAAGACTGTCTTCATTCCTCTACCACCCAGAACGAAACTTGGACGGACAAGCACCGGATAGCCGATTTGATTTGCTACAACTATGGCATCCTCTTTTGTAAATACTGTTCCATTCTCAGGCTGTTTCAATCCTATCTTCTTAATAAACGATGAGAATAGCTCTCTATCCTCTGCAAGGTCAATAACTTTTGCACTCGTTCCGACTATATTTGCCCCAATGGCAGTTAATCCCTTAGCAAGTTTAAGAGGTGTCTGCCCTCCAAAGTGGACTATTACCCCATCGGGATTTTCAATCTCTATAACACTTCTAACATGCTCTAAATCTATCGGCTCAAAATATAATATATCAGATGTATCATAATCTGTAGATACTGTTTCAGGGTTACAGTTATACATAATAGACTTAATGCCCATATCTGATAGTGCAAAAGAGGCGTGCACACAGCAGTAGTCAAACTCTATCCCCTGCCCTATTCTATTTGGTCCACCTCCAATTACTAAAACCTTTTTCTCTTTAGATGGAGTTCTCTCTGTATCTATAGGTAGTTTTGTAATATTGGTAGTTGAGTAGAGATATGGAGTTAGGGCTTTAAACTCTGCTGAACATGTATCGACCTCATTATACTCCAATGAGATACCCAACTTCTCTCTTGCTCTATATATATCATTCTCATTTAAATCTAATCCGTCTACTCTATTAATTATTTGGGCAATTATAGCATCGGAAAACCCTTCTGATTTTATTTTTCTTAATCTATACTCATCTTGTAGGAGAGTAATATCTATACTATTTTCACTCTCTACTAACTCTTCAAATTGATATAGATACCATCTATCTATCTTAGAGAGTTCAAAAATCTCATCTATACTCTTCCCTCTTCTTAGAGCCTCAAATATATATAAGATTCTATTCGCATTTGGACGACGAATTTCATGTAGAAGTCTATCATTATCACAATTAACTCTATCAAAACCTATAAGTCCTGTCTCTAACGATATAAGAGCTTTTTGAAACGACTCTTTAAATGTTCTACCAATACTCATAACCTCTCCAACAGACTTCATAGAGGTAGTGAGTGTTGAGTCTGCCATTGGGAACTTCTCAAATGTAAATCTTGGAATTTTCGTAACAATATAATCAATTACCGGCTCAAAACTTGCGGGAGTTCCGGTAATATCATTTGTAATCTCATCTAAGGTAAATCCAACTGCTAAGAGAGTAGCTACCTTTGCAATGGGATAACCTGTCGCTTTAGATGCTAAGGCAGAACTTCTACTAACTCGTGGGTTCATCTCAATAACCACCATTCTACCTGTAGTTGGATTTATAGAGAATTGAACATTACTTCCACCGGTATCTACACCAACTTCCCTTAGAATTTTAAAAGAGGCATCTCTCATTCGTTGATACTCTTTGTCTGTAAGAGTTAGAGCTGGAGCAATAGTTATACTATCTCCTGTATGAACCCCCATAGGGTCAAGATTTTCAATAGAGCATACAATAATACAGTTATCATCTCTATCTCTAATAACCTCCATCTCATACTCTTTCCAACCGAGTAGAGACTCCTCAATTAAAATCTCTGATATTGGAGATGCATCTAATCCACCCTGAACTATCTTCTTATACTCATCAATATTATAAGCAACTCCACTTCCACCTCCTGCTAAGGTATAAGAGGCTCTAATAATAAGAGGGAAACCTATCTTCTTAGCTATCTCTATAGCCTCTTCCATACTATAGGCATACTCTGAAATAGGTAAATCCATACCAATCTTTATCATAGCCTCTTTAAAAGCCTGTCTATCTTCACCTTTTTTAATCGCCTCTGGATTAGCCCCTAAAAACTCTACACCTTTGAGCATTCCATTTTCATACATCTCCATAGCCACATTTAGTGCAGTCTGTCCACCCATTGTTGGTAAAATTGCATCAACTCCCTCTTTCTCTATAATCTTAGAGATGACTTTTGGGGTAATAGGCTCAATATATGTTCTATCGGCAAATTCAGGGTCTGTCATAATAGTAGCAGGATTTGAATTGATAAGAACTACTCTATATCCTAACTCTTTAAGCGTCTTAGCTGCTTGTGTTCCAGAATAGTCAAATTCACAGGCCTGCCCAATTACAATTGGACCAGAACCAATAAGTAAAATAGTTTTTATATCAGTGCGTTTTGGCATGAAAAGAACCCTTATTTTTAATTTGTGGATTATACTAAAAAGCTACTTAGAGGGGCTTTTTAAGAAATTTTAAATAGAATTACAACTAAAAAAGGATACTAAATGAAAAAGATAATTTTAACTATACTTCTCTTGCCACTTATGGCAATATCTAAAGAGATGGTATATCAAGAGGCACAAAAGGCATGCTTTGCTTATGATAATATGAAGCATACAAAAAATAGTAATAATATTAGACTTAAAAAGGGTCAAAAGTATAAAATTATAGAGCATAGAAAGGGGCAGATATTAACTCTAATTAAAGGTGAAAAGATTGCTCAAAGATGGGTAGATGAGAGCTGTTTTTCAGATAAAAAATCAAAAGATAAAAAGATTACTACAAAGAAATCTAAACAGAACCTACTTGCTATATCTTGGCAGAATGCCTTTTGTCAAAACCACCAATATAAAAAAGAGTGTAGAGCTATGAAAAATGGAGATTTTGCAGCAACAGCTTTTGTGCTTCATGGACTATGGCCACAACCTAAAAACAATCTATACTGTAATGTGAGTAAAAAAGAGGTTGGTATGGATAAAAACAGACAGTGGAATAGACTACCTAAGTTAAATTTATCTCAAGAGACAAGAGATGAGTTAAAGAAGTATATGAGTGGATATAGCTCAAATCTACATCGTCATGAGTGGATAAAACATGGAACTTGTTATGGAACTAATGCAGATGAGTATTATAGAGACGCAATAAATCTATTAAAACAGATAAACAACTCAAAAGTTAGAGATTTTTTTGTAAAAAATATGGGTAGAGTTGTTCGACAGAGAGATATAAGAGAAGTTTTTGATAAAGAGTTTGGAAAAGGTGCAGGAGAGCATGTAAA
>JALWZK010000211.1 GCA_027002665.1 Campylobacteraceae bacterium
ATATTATATAGAGCTATTTGGTTATCATATCCTGCTGTTATGGCAAAATAGTTACTATTTTTTTGAATTATCTTAACTGCATAGACCTCTCTTGTATGAAAAGAGATAGTATCTTTTAATCTAAAATCCTCTTCTACCTCCCAAATCTTAGCTCTTTTATCATGTGAACCAGAGATAAGATATTTTCCATCTTGGCTAAAAGAGAGGTCAGAGACTACATCTTTATGTGATTTTAAAACTTTTATAAGTCTGCCTGTGGGGTAGTTATAGATTCTAATAGAACCAACTAAATCATCATTTACTCCATGACCTTCTGCCATAAATCCCCCAATAGCCAAAAACTCATTATTAGGACTTAAAGCGATAGCATATATTTTGCCTTCATCTCCTGCTCCAATCTGCCCCAATATCTTTCGTTTCTCTTTTCCTGTTTTACTATCCCATACTCGCACGGTTTTATCATCAGAGGCAGAGATAATATCACCTGATTTGGTAACAATAATATCTTGTATCTTTGCTGTATGTCCTTTGGTATCGAGTTGTAAAATAGCCTCTTTAGTATAGGTTTGATTTTGAGTGCTATTCTGGTGGTATGGAGTTGGATTACATGCTGTTAGTAGTAGCAAGAGTGTGATTAGTAGTATCCGTTTCATTTTTTATTCCCCTTTATTGTCTATTGTCCTATTTTCCCGTAGGGGTAGCCCTTGTGGCTACCCTAAATGTGGCATATACATTGTTTTAGGGTATCCATAAAGGATACCCCTACAATCAAACAATATTTTACCATTAGTTTGGTTAATTTTGGGGGAAATCTTGGAAAATTTGATTAGGTGTTTTTTTTAATTAATTATTTGCCATTGAGCCTATTATCAATTACCTGAATACACTCTAAAAGCCCCTGTCCTAAGTCTATATATGGGTTGGCAACAAGTTTCTTAGCTACGCTTGGGTGGTATGAGTATGGTGTGATTTTATAGTGTCCCATATTTGAGGTATCTATCTGAGTTATCTCCAATCTATTGCCCATTATCTCATTTATCATAGTTAAAAGCTCTATCCGTTTTAGTCTCTCCACTCCTGTTAAGATAATATGCTCATTCTCATAACTCTTATCCTCTAATATATCGACAGATAACTTAGCAGTATCAGCCGCATGCACATACTCTCTTAAATCCTCTCCATCGCCTTTAAACTCCAACTTTCCATACTTAATTGCACTCTCTAAGAGATTATAGATATAGTTATTGTGACTTGCCCTCTCCCCATATATAGAGCCATATCTAATAATTGTATATTTTAAGCCATATCTTCGATAATACTCCTCTGTAAGCTTTTCGGCACTATGTTTACTAATCCCATAAAAAGAGCCTTCACTACTTAGAGCATAGGCACTACTTGCATAGATAAATCTCTCTATGCTACTATGCCTACAAGCTTCCAATATATTTAGATTTCCCATTACATTTACATTCATTGTATTGATTGGGTCATGAATTGCATCATCTAAGTTGGCAACTGCTACAAAGTTATATACAATATCGGCATCTTTTACAATAGATAGAATATCATCTCTATTTAAAATATCTATGGGTTTAAATGTTTGAGTATCTTTGAGGTATTGAGATGGAGCTAAATCTGCAATAGTAACGCCATAACCTCGTCTCGTTAGCTCATCAGCCACATAGGAGCCTAAGAAGCCACTTCCACCAAAGACTATAACTCTCTTCATTTAAAACTCTCTAACTTTAATCTTAGATTTCTAATAGCACTCATACCCATAGCCTCTATCGCCTCTTTTGAGTTGCCTCCAATATGTGGAGTTGTAATTAGATTTGGTAGCTCTATAAGCTCTCTATCGATTGGTGGCTCTACCTCATAGACATCAATTGCACCTCCACCAATAATACCATTTTTAAGTGCATATTTTAAATCAGCCTCATTGATAATTCCACCTCTTGCACTATTAATTAAAAAAGCATTTGGTTTCATTAACCTCATCTCTTGTAGAGTTATTAAATTATAGGTAGTCTTATCCAATGGAGTGTGTAGAGTTATAATATCTGCCTCTCTATATATCTGCTCCTTAGAGGCTTTAATTAAATTATTCTCTCTATAATACTCATCTTGATTTATAATATCATTTACTAAGATTTTACATCTAAAGGGTTTTAAGAGTCGGATTAGCTCCTTTCCAATAAATCCAACTCCAATAACTCCAACCACTTTACCACTAAGCTCAAATCCCCCATTTTTATTCCAGATACCATTTTTTAACTGATTGGAGGTGATATATAGATTTCTACTAAGCATAAGCATATAACCCAATACCATTTCAGCTACAGAGAGTCTATTTACTCCTCCACTCCACCCAATCTCTATGCCTAAGCTTCTACACGCATCTAAATCTAAATTGTTTAATCCAACACCATACTTGGCTATCACTTTGAGATTTTTACAATGGGATAGCACCTCTCTATCTATATTATCTAATCCAACAATTAGACCATCTGCATCTTTAATATACTCAATTAGCTCTCTCTTGGTAAATCTTCTACCATCTAAGTTGAGTTTTGCATCTGGAAAATATCTATATATCTCTCTCTGTAATACTCTATTTTTGGAAAAAGAGGGAGAGGTTACTACAATATTCATAGTGCTACTCTTCCGCTTTATTAAATTTGATACTATCTAAATCAATCATACCGGTTCCCACAGGAATTAATCGTCCAATTACAACATTCTCCTTTAAATCCTCTAAGGTATCGACTGTCCCTGCAATAGAGGCGGAGGTCAATACCTTTGTGGTATCTTGGAATGAGGCAGCAGAGATAATACTATCAGCTCCAACGGCAGACCTTGTAATTCCAATTAGGATAGGCTCTGCTATTGCCGGTTCTCCATATAATCGAATAACCTTCTCATTCTCCATATTAAATTTCTTCTTAGATACTAAATCTCCATCGATAAATTTGCTATCTCCACTATCGACAATTCTAACCTGTCTCATCATTTGAGATATAACAATCTCTATATGTTTATCCGATATATTGACCCCCTGTCGTCTATATACTTTTTGGACCTCTTCTACAATATACTCATAGAGTGCTTTCTCTCCAAGAGTAGCCAGAATATCGTGGCTGGAGATGGTTCCATCGGTCAATTTCTCGCCGGTATGGACAAAATCCCCCTCAGTTACAAGAATGGTTCTCTGTTTATCTATAAACTGCTCAACTATTCTACCATTCTCACCTGTAATTATTAACCTCTTTTTACCTCTCAACGGTTTTCCAAATGAGACAGTTCCATTTATCTTTGCAATATAGGCTGGATTTTTCGGTCTTCTCGCCTCAAATAGCTCCGATACTCTTGGCAGACCGGAGGTAATGTCGCTCGATTTCTGTGCGGCTTTGGGCGTTTTTGCCAAAACATCGGCTATTGTCACTCTATCTAAATCTTTAACAAATATTGAGGTTTTAGGCTCAAGTGTATAGGTAATTACCTCATCATCATCAGTCGCCAATATAATAGCCGGTTTATATGAGACCGGAATATACTCATTTAGAGTAAGACGAGTTTCACCAGTTAGCTCATCAACCTGCTCTACCGCAGTAACACCCGGCATAATATCTTGGAACTTAACTCTACCATTAGCTTCGGCAATAATAGGCTCTGAGTATGGGTCCCACTCTGCAATTACAACTTGGTCATCTGTTCTTGGAGATGCAATTAAATCTCCTCTTGATACAAGCGTATTTTCACCTGCTCTAATAAGAGAGCCTCTTGCGATATAGTGTCTCGCTGCCTCTCTATTATTCTTATCTACAATAACGGCAAAGAGTCCCTTCTCATTTACATATTCACCCTCTCGTATAGTATCAATTTTCTCAATGAAATCTCCCTTTAATAGGAAATATTTAACTACACCTTTGGCTTCAGAGTAAACATTTTGAGTGATAGGGTCCCCATCTTCAACCTTAAGCTCACTTGCAAATGGAATACGAGTAGGCACACTCCACGACTCTTTTATAACCTCTACAATGGAGTCTCCCTCTTGGATAAGCTCTCCATCTTGATATGGTATAAATAGCTTTCCGTCAATCTTCCCACCAACACCTGCCAACTCATTGGTTTTGGCTACATCATTTTTTCTAATTACATACTTCTGCTCTTGCGCCCCCTGCTGAACCAATATTGTAATCTCATCATGAGACTGAATAATAGATATTCTACCTCTCGTTAAAGATTTAATCTTAGGCTCAACCAGTAGGACAGCCGCATTTCTTCTATTTGATACAAGGAGCTTATTCTCATTATTTCTATATACATTTAGATTGTAGTAACGGATAAAGCCCTCCTTAGTGGCAATTATCTGTCTCTCTTCTTTTCCGGCACTTGCCGTTCCACCTGTATGGAAAGTTCTAAGGGTAAGTTGGGTTCCCGGCTCACCAATAGATTGAGCTGCAATTACACCCACTGCCTCTCCCGTTTTTACAATCTTATTCTCAGCCATATTCAACCCATAACACTTAGCACATATACCCTTAGGGGCTTTACATGTTACAGCGGTTCTAATATTTACACTTCTAACTCCGGCATCAGTAATAAGTTTTGCCTGATTTTCATCAATTAGACTACCTTCACTCACAAGCACCTCATTTGTAATTGGGTCAATTACATTCTTGGCTGTCACTCTTCCATAGATTCTATCCGATAGTGGCTCAATTAACTCATTACCTACAAAAATATCCGATACATCAACCCCCTCATGGGAACCACAATCGTGCATAGTGACCTTTACATTCTGGGCAACATCGATAAGTTTTCGGGTTAAATATCCTGCACTTGCTGTCTTCATAGCGGTATCGGCAAGACCCTTTCTCGCCCCATGTGTGGAGATAAAATACTCTAACACATTTAACCCCTCACGGAAGTTAGATGTAATTGGTGTCTCAATAATAGAGCCGTCAGATTTTGCCATTAGCCCTCTCATACCCGATAGCTGTCTAATCTGTGCGGCTGAACCTCTTGCTCCTGAGTCTGCCATCATATGGATAGAGTTAAATCCATTTTTATCTTTTTTAATTAGGTTCATTAGAGCTGAGGCTACTGTATTATTTGTATCTGTCCAAATATCGATAATCTTATTATATCTCTCCTGCTCTGTCAATAGACCTTTACTATACTGTTTCTGTATCTCAATAACCTGCTCTTTTGCTTTAAGAATGGTTCTCTCTTTCTCTTTTGGAACTTTAATATCATCGATGGAGATAGATACACCCGATTTTGTTGCATATCTAAAGCCAATATCTTTGAGGTTATCTAAGAATTTTGAGGTGTAAGCGATACCACTCTTAGCATAGATATAATCAACTAAGGCAGATATATCTTTTTTCTTTAAGAGCTTATTCCAATAGCTCTCTGGAACATAATCGGGGATAATAGATTTTAATATAACTCTGCCTGCCGTTGTAGTGATGATTTTTCCATTTATAACTGTTCTAATCTTAGCATTAATATCTAAACTACCCTGCTCATTTGCTATTACAATCTCATCTACATTTGCAAATAGTTTATGTTGTCCCACAACATCTCTCTTCTCTAAGGTTAGATAGTATAATCCCAGAATCATATCTTGAGATGGAACTGCAATAGCCTTACCGGATGCCGGAAGTAGAATATTCATAGATGCCAACATTAAAATCTTAGCCTCTGCAATAGCCTCAGATGATAATGGAACATGGACTGCCATCTGGTCACCATCAAAGTCGGCATTGAAGGCTGCACAGACAAGTGGGTGAAGTTGGATAGCCTTTCCGTCAATCAATTTTGGGTGAAAGGCTTGAATTGAGAGTTTATGTAGTGTCGGCGCACGGTTTAATAGAACCGGATAGCTCTCAACAACCTCCTCTAAGCACTCCCACACCTCATTGGTTTTCTTCTCTATCATCTTTTTGGCCTGTTTTAGAGTGGTGGCATATCCCCTCTCTTCAAGTTTTGCCATAACATGTGGTTTAAATAGCTCCACAGCCATCAGTTTTGGTAATCCACACTCGTCCATTTTGAGGTTAGGTCCGACTACAATTACAGAACGACCTGAAAAATCGACCCTCTTTCCAAGAAGATTCTGTCTAAATCGCCCCTGCTTACCTTTAATAATTTCAGATAGAGACTTCAATGGTCTCTTATTTGAGCCTTTGACAGAGTTTCCTCTTCTTCCATTATCGAATAGAGCATCAACAGCCTCTTGTAACATTCTCTTCTCATTTCGGACAATAATCTCCGGTGCATCTAACTCTACCAATCTCTTTAATCTCTGGTTTCTATTGATAACTCTTCTATATAGGTCATTTACATCGGAAACAGCAAATTTACCACCATCAAGGCTCACAAGTGGTCTAAGGTCGGGTGGGAGAACAGGTAAAACTGTTAGCATCATCCACTCCGGTCTATTCCCCGATTCTAAAAATGCCTCAATAACCTTAAGTCGCTTTACAATAGTCTTCTTCTTAGCTTCCGACTTAGTCGCCTGTATATCCTCCTTCAATTGGGAGAACATCTCTACTAAGTCCAATTCACTTAGAAGCTCTTTAACCACCTCTCCACCCATTCTGGCATCAAGTCCAGAGTCCGGAAATCTCTGCATTATAGATTGATACTGCTCCTCATTCAGCACATCATATTTGCTGAGTGGGGTATTCCCCTCACTATCATAACTTGCAAGACCCGGCTCTTTTACGATATATGCCTCATAATATAGAACCCTCTCAAGGTCTTTCATCTTAACTCCAAGTAGAGTTCCAATTCGTGATGGAAGGGAGCTTACATACCAGATATGTGCGACTGGTGTTACCAACTCAATGTGTCCCATTCTACTTCTTCTCACCTTGGAGGTTGTAACCTCGACACCACACTTCTCACACACAACACCCTTATATCGCATCTTTTTATATTTTCCACAGAGACACTCATAGTCTCTAACTGGTCCAAAGGTTTTAGCACAGAAAAGTCCATCTCTTTCAGGTTTGAGAGTTCTATAGTTAATAGTTTCCGGTTTTTTAACCTCTCCATGACTCCAAGATAGAATCTTTTCAGGACTTGCAACCCGTAGTCGCATAGCCACAATATCTAAGGGTCTCTCTTCACTTGTTAAATCAATAGGGGTTAAACCTTCCAATAAATCACTCATTACTCCACTTCCTCTCTAACTTTTTCAAATAAATCAACATCAAGACCTAAGGCTTGTAGCTCTTTTGTAAGAACGAACATTGTCTCCGGTATTCCTGCTTCTGGAACAGATTCACCTTTGGTAATAGCTCTATATGCTCGAGTTCTACCCTCAACATCATCAGATTTAATAGTTAGCATCTCCTTTAGAACATGTGATGCACCATAAGCCTCCAATGCCCAAACTTCCATCTCTCCAAATCTCTGTCCACCAAATAGAGCCTTTCCTCCAACAGGTTGTTGTGTAACGAGGGAGTATGGACCGGTTGAACGAGCGTGAACCTTCTCATCAACTAAGTGGTGTAGTTTTAACATATACATATATCCAACATTTACCCTCTCCAACATCTTTTCGCCTGTTCTACCATCATAGAGTTCCATCTTGCCATCACTATCTAATTTTGCCAACTCAAATAGCTTTGCAAACTCCTCCTGATTTGTCCCCTCAAATACACTTGTTGCAAACTTTACACCCTTTGCCCAATCTCTTGCATATTTAATTAGCTCCTCATCACTAATCTTAGATAGTGTCTCCTTGGCATTCATAAGCTGTGCAACATCTGCTATCTCCGTCATCTTAGCTCTAAGTTCAGATACCATTGTCTCTCTCTGCTTATCCAATATCTCCTGTATCTGTTCCCCCAATCTCTTCCCAATCATACCGAGGTGGACCTCCAGAATCTGTCCAATATTCATTCGAGATGGAACTCCAAGAGGGTTTAGAATAATATCCACACTTCTTCCATCTTTAGTATATGGCATATCAATCTCTGGAACAATATTGGATACAATCCCCTTATTTCCATGCCGTCCTGCCATCTTATCCCCAACCTTAAGTTTTCGCTTAGTGGCGATATAGATTTTTACCAACTTAATTACGCCATTTGGTAAAATATCATCTTTCTCTAAGATATATAACTTCTCCTCATGTGCCTCTTTAAGTTTTTTCTTCTGTCTCTGGAAATAGTTTTTTGTCGAGTTATACTCCGATTGGATTTTACTACCATAGGCTTGGACGACACCCCGTAGAGCAAATCTATTAATATTTTTAATAACAGAGGCTGGAATCTTCTCTCCTGCTTTATAAGATTTATCTCCGATGGTTATATCTTTTTTTAACTCCGCCTTAGATAACATATCGGATATTCTTAAAAGCTCCTCTTGGTCAATCATTAGGAGTTTATCGTGATGCTCACTATCGAGAATTGCCTTCTCCTCCTCATAAGACTGAATAGCTCTTGCATCTTTCTCATATCCTTTCTTAGTAAATACCTTCACATCGACAACAACCCCCTCCATTGATGCCTTTGCATATAGAGATTTATTTACAACATGTCCAGCTTTTTCACCAAAAATGGCTCTCAGTAGTCTCTCCTCTGGAGTTGGTTTAATTTCTCCCTTAGGGCTGACCTTTCCAACCAGAATCATACCCGGTTTTACAATTGTTCCAACCTTGACAATTCCACTCTCATCGAGATGAGTCAATTCATCTTCACGAATATTTTGAATATCTCTTGTTATCTCCTCTGTTCCATGTTTAAGCTCTCTCGCCTCTATCTCAACTTCGTAAGTGTGGACAGATGTAAATGTATCCTCCCTTAAAAGTTTTTCGGAGATAATAATTGCGTCCTCATAGTTATACCCATACCAAGGCATAAATGCAACCATTACATTTTTACCAAGTGCAAGTTCTCCATTATCCATATTGGGTCCATCGGCGATAACCTGCCCTTTCTTTACAAAATCGCCAACCTTGGCTATTGGAGTTTGGGTAAAGGTTGTATTTTGATTGGTTCGCATATTCTTTTCCATAGGATAGTGGTCTATAAATACACCTTTCTCATCTTCACCAAGAATATATATATTTTTACTATCCACCTTCTCAACTCTTCCTGCTCTCTTCGCCTTTACACACTCCCACGCATCACGACTGACAATGGCCTCCATACCGGTTCCAACAATAGGAGCCTCTGTCTTTAAGAGTGGAACTGCTTGTCGTTGCATATTTGAGCCCATTAAGGCACGGTTTGCATCATCATGCTCCAAGAATGGGATAAGTGATGCCGCCGAACCAGAGACCATAAGTGGAGATATATCGATTAGAGATACCTTTTTGGTCTCATTGAGTAGAATTTCACCATTACATCTTGTCTCGATGAGGTCGTCTATAATCTTTCTATCTTTTACCTTTGTCGATGCAGGAGCAATTACTAAATCCTCCTCTTGAGTTGCGGTTAGATATACTATCTCATCTTGAATTACACCATTGACAACCTTATTATATGGTGCCTCAATAAATCCTAAATCATTTACCTTAGCATAGGTTGCAAGTGTATTGATGAGTCCAATATTCTGCCCCTCTGGAGTCTCTATTGGACAGATTCTACCATAGTGGGTTGGGTGGACATCTCTAACTTCAAATCCTGCTCTCTCCTTAACTAAACCACCCTCACCAAGTGCCGATAGTCTCCTTTTATGGGTAATCTCTGAGAGTGGATTGGTTTGGTCCATAAATTGAGATAGTTGCCCCGATGAGAAGAACTCTAAAATAGTATTGGTAATCATTTTAGAATTAACTAAGTCATGGGGCATAAGCTCATCTAACTGTCCCGATAGAGTTGTCATCTTATCTCTAATCGCCTTCTGCATTTTGGTTAAGCCATTATACAACTCATTTCCGAGAAGTTCCCCAATGGCTCTAATTCTTCTATTTCCTAAGTGATCCCTATCGTCAATATGTCCTGAACCATTTTTAACCTTAGATAGATATTTTACAGTCTGTATAATATCCTCAGCGGTCAATACGGTCACATACTCTGGAACATCGAGACCCAATTTATGGTTCATCTTCATTCTACCGACCCTTGTTAAATCATATCTCTCTGGGTCAAAGAATAGCTGTTTAAAGAAGGCTTTGGCAGCTTCAGCAGTTACCGGTTCACCCGGTCTCATAACCTTATAGATACGAATTGTAGCCAGTTGATTCTCATCTTCAATATCTTCAGTCTGTTTTAGAAGTCTCAATGACTCTTGGTCTGCAAGGAATGATTTAATAATAGAGTCATCTGCCCCCTCTGCTAAATCATCTGCAATTAAGAAGCTCTCAACCCCTGCATCGATAATCTTTTTCAGTCGCATCTCATCAAGTGGGGTGACAACATCAAATAGAATCTCTCCACTCTCTTGGTCAAAGATAGGTGTGGATAGGTATCTCTCCATTAAAACCTCCAAGGGATACTCTACCCACTCCAATCCACTATTGACCAACTTTTGAGCCTTCTTTTTGGTCAATCTCTTTGCGGCCGCAACTATAACATTGCCATCTAAGTCTCTCACCTCATAAGGGACCCTTCCTGCAAAATCCTCTACGGAAAACTTAGTTACAAATCTATTATCCTTTACAAATATCTCTTTACTCTTATAAAAGAGTTTCATAATGTCCTCTTTAGAGTAGTCTAATGCTCTAAATAGGATAGTTACCGGTATCTTTCTTCTCTTATTAATTCGTGCATATAGAATATCTTTGGCATCATATTCAAAGTAGAGCCAACTACCTCTATCTGGAATAATTTGGGCTGAATATATAAGTTTATTTGTAACTGTAGTCGCCTCTTCCTCTTTAAATATAACACCCGGACTTCTATGGAGTTGATTTACTACAACTCTCTCTACACCATTGATAATAAATGATGTCCTATCGGTCATAAGTGGTATATCGCGAACAAATACAGCCTGTTCTTTTATCTCCTTGGGGTCTAACTTTTCACCAGTTTTTTCATCTCTATTCCAGATAATTAGAGCAATATTCATTTTTAGAGATACAGAATAGGTGAGACCTCTCTCCATACACTCCCGAATGGTATATTTAGGTTGCACAATTTGACTACCTTTATATTCAAGAGTTAATCTATTCTGTGGGTCATTTAGTGGAAATACAGAACGAAAAACCTTCTCTATTGTGGATTCACTTCTATCTTTAGCATCAATCATTAAAAAATCATCATAAGATTTTTGTTGTAGTTGAAGTAGGTTTGGAACAGCAATTTGACGAGGAGTTTTTGAGAAATCGACTCTTAGTCTATTTCCAGAGTATAATGAATTTAACATGTGTGAACCTCATTTTGATATATATTATTCATTGATGAATGTATATTTTAGATATACAAAAAAACTATTGCACAATAGCTTATCACTATATCGTTGTCAATCTTTTATGTGTTACTACAAATCTAACACAGGAGAACTCAAGCGAAATAGTATCGCTTGAAAAGTTTTTTATTTTAATTCGCAAGTAGCTCCAGCTTCCTCAATCTCTTTCTTAATCGCCTCTGCCTCTTCCTTAGATACAGCCTCTTTAAGTGTGGTTGGAACATTCTCAACAGCAGATTTTGCCTCTTTAAGTCCAAGACCGGTAATTTTTCTAACAACCTTAATTGCATTAATCTTCTTAGGACCAGCTCCCGTTAAGATAACATCAAACTCTGTCTGCTCTTCGACCTCTTCTTCGACAGCAGGACCACCAGCTACTACTGTTGCTTGTGCGGAAACACCAAACTTCTCTTCAAACTCTTTTACCAATTGAGACAGCTCTAATACTGACATATTTGATATAAACTCTAAAACATCTTCTTTAGTTATTGCCATTTCATTTCCTTTTATTAAATTATTTTACTCTTCTTCTGATAATTTATCTGCTAATGCTTGTAAACCAATTGTAAAGTTCTGCACAGGTGCATTCCAAACATTAAGTAACATACCCAGAAGTTCATCTCTACCCGGAAGTTTTGCCATAGCCTCAATAGTTGCCAAGTCGGCAAGTTTTGATTCTATTACTCCGGACTTAATTGAGAACTTATCTTTATTGGCTTGTGCAGACTTATCTGCCACCTTACAAGTGGCAATTTGGTCTTTACCCCAGATAAAGATATTGTTATTAACAAGCTCCATCTCATCACAATTTGCATTTCTCAATGCTATCTTGGCAAGAGTGTTTTTGACTACTCGAACGCTAACATCATTCTCCTTAGCCAGTTTTCTAACACCCTCTAATGCCTCAACGGTCATGCCCTTGTAATTACATACAATTATGGCACCCTGATTGGTAAATGAGTTGGATAGCTCATTAACTATAGCCTCTTTTTCTGTCCTAGTCACTGATTCTCCTTTCGACCTATAATAGGGTGTTGTCTCCAACCCATCTATCTTTTCAGATAGATTAATTAAGCTTTCGCCCCTATTATCTTTAGCCTAAAATAAATCTATGCCATTAAGCATAAAGTAAGGGGCATTTAAAAATGCCCTAAACTTTATACTCTATTTAATATCCAATAGTTCAGTTGTGTCCAATGATATAGCAGGACTCATAGTTAGAGACAATGCACCATTTAGGATATATCTACCCTTTGCGGCTGCCGGTTTCGATTTATTAATTTTCTTTACAAAAACTCTTAAATTCTCTTCAATCTTATCCTTACTAAAACTTGATTTTCCAATTCCAGCATGGATATTTCCCTTTTTATCAACTCTAAAGTTTACCTTTCCACCCTTAGCCTCTTTAACAGCTTTGGCAATATCCATAGTGACTGTCCCTGTCTTTGGGTTCGGCATGAGACCTTTTGGACCTAAAATTCTTGCTACTCTTCCTATTGTTCCCATCATATCGGGAGTTGCAATTACAGTATCGAAATTGATATTTCCCTCTTGTATCTGCTCAATTAAATCTGTTGAGCCTACAATATCAGCTCCCGCCTCTTTTGCCTCATCTGCCTTTGCACCTTTCGCAAATACAGCAACTCGAACCTTCTTCCCTGTTCCATTTGGAAGCACCACAGAGCCTCTAATCATCTGGTCGGCATGTCTTGGATCAACATTCAGATTTAGTGCTACCTCCACAGTCTCATCAAATCTTGCCGATTTTAACTCTGGAAGAAGCTCAACCGCCTCCTTTACAGAATATCTTTTCTTACTATCTATCTTCTCCAGAAGAGCTTTTCGCTTTTTAGTTATCTTTTTCATCTATCTATCTCCACGATATTAAAATCTCCCACTATCTTAGTGGTAATAGTATTATTCTATGCAACAACCTCTACACCCATACTTCTACAAGTGCCTTCAATAATTTTTGCTGCCATCTCTCTATCATCTGTATTTAAATCAGAAATCTTCTGCTCAACAATCTGATAAATCTGCTCTTTTGTCAAAGAGCCAATCTTATTTTTAAGCGGATTATCTGACCCCTTTTTTACATTAATAGCTTTCATAATTAGTTCACTCGCTGGAGGTTGTTTTGTCTCAAAAGTGAAACTTCTATCTGCATAGACTGTAATTTCAACAGGAATTTTAAATCCCATCTTATCTTTAGTTCTCTCATTAAATGCTTTACAGAACTCCATAATATTGACACCTCTCTGTCCAAGAGCTGGACCTACTGGTGGTGATGGATTAGCTGAACCTGCTGGTATCATTAATTTAAATTTTTCAGTTATCTTTTTTGCCACTATTTTCTCCTTAAATTAGATAGTAATTTATGTAATCGCTAATTACGATTAGGATTTATGCCTATTTTTTGTTAAACAAAAAATCCAGTTTATATAATCTTCTCTACTTGCGTATGTAATATCTCTACAGGTGTATTTCTACCAAAAATAGATACATTTAGTTTTAATTTACCATGGTCAAGGTCATACTCTTCAACCATACCTGTAAAATTGGAAAAAGGTCCCTCAATAATACGAACCATCTCCCCATTCTCAAAATCGACCTTAGGTCGTGGAGCAGATTTATTCTCCATTTTGTCTAAGATTACTTTAATATCTGCTTCGGTTAGAGGAGTGGCGTTTTTCCCCTCTCCAATAAATCTTGAAACTTTTGGAAGTCTTTGAATCTTGTGCCATAAAGAGGTATCTAATTCCAGATGGGCGAACACATATCCCGGATATAGTGTTCTCTCTGTAATTTTCTTCTCTCCCTTTTTAACCTCTATAACCTCTTCGGTAGGAACAATCACAGTATCTATCTTATCCTCTATTCCATGTTCTACAGCAAGGAGTTCAATACCCCTTTTAACCGCCTGTTCACTACCGGAGTAAACCTGTATTGCATACCATTGAAATGCCATATTAACTCCCTATAGCTATTGAGACTATTGATGACATTAGCATATCGACAAGTGCTAAAAAGAGTGATATAATAGTTACAACTATAAAAACGGCAATAGATGCCTGTTTAACTTGAATTTTTGTCGGAAATATAACTTTTCTTATCTCTTCTCTAACATGTCTAAAATATGTTATTAATTTTTCCATCTCTATAATTACCTTTAGTTATGGCAGGCCAAGAGGGACTCGAACCCCCGACACCTGGTTTTGGAGACCAGTGCTCTGCCAACTGAGCTATTGGCCTATATTAGTGGCTAATCTTAGAGCCACATACTATTAAAGCTTCATCTCTCTATGTATAGTGTGACTTCTACACCATTTACAATATTTTTTTAGAGCAAGTTTCTCTGGAGTATTTCGCTTATTCTTAGTTGTGTGATAATTTCTTCTACTGCACCTCTCACAACCCAAGTGAATTATACTTCTTTCATCTTTTTTCTTTTTGCCTTTCTTTCTTTCGCCCATAATCTCTCCTACAATTTAGGGTAGCCATAAGAGGCAACCCTTATGACTATTCTATTCTATAATTTCAATAACTTGACCAGCACCTACGGTTCTACCACCTTCACGAATAGCAAACTGTGTCCCTTTCTCAAGTGCAACTGGTGCAATAAGCTCAACTGTAATAGTTACATTATCACCCGGCATAACCATCTCAGTTCCCTCATCGAGAGTAATTGAACCAGTTACATCGGTTGTTCTAATATAGAATTGTGGTCTATAGTTATTGAAGAATGGTGTATGTCGTCCACCCTCCTCTTTTGTCAAGATATAAACCTCTGCTCTAAATTTCTTATGAGGAGTAATAGAACCCGGTTTACATAAAACCATACCTCTTTCAACTTGGTCTTTTGAGATACCACGGAGCAGAATACCACAGTTATCACCTGCTTGTCCACAATCCATCTCTTTTCTAAACATCTCAACGCCGGTAACAGTAGTCTTCTTAGTCTCTTTAAGACCAACAATCTCTACCTCATCACCAACACAGACAGTTCCTCTCTCAATTTTACCTGTTACAACAGTTCCTCTACCTTGAATGGTGAAAATATCCTCTATCGGCATTAAGAAATCTTTATCTACCTCTCTCTTAGGCTCTGGGATATACTCATCAACTGCTTCCATTAACTCAACAATCTTTTGTGACCACTCACCAAGTTTACCTGTCTTAGCCTCCTCTAATGCTTTGAAAGCAGAACCGGAGATAATTGGAGTCTCATCACCCGGGAAGTCATACTCATCGAGAAGCTCTCTAACCTCCATCTCAACAAGCTCTAACATCTCATCTTTATCTTCCTCATCAAGTTGGTCCTCTTTATTTAGGAATACAACAATATAGGGAACACCTACCTGCTTAGATAATAGAATATGCTCTCTTGTTTGAGCCATTGGTCCATCTGTAGCCGCAATAACGAGAATCGCTCCATCCATTTGAGCAGCACCGGTAATCATATTTTTTACATAGTCAGCGTGACCCGGACAATCAACATGTGCATAGTGTCTCTTATCTGTCTCATACTCAACATGCGAAGTAGCAATTGTAATACCTCTCTCTCTCTCTTCTGGAGCATTATCGATTTGGTCATAATCTACAAGTTTTGAGTTGTTTTTTGTTGCAAGAACAGCAGTAATTGCAGCTGTTAGTGTAGTCTTACCATGGTCAACATGACCGATTGTTCCAATATTAACATGTGGTTTGGTTCGTTCGAATTTTTCTTTAGCCATTCTGTGTTTCTCCTAAGTTTTTAGTTCTAAATTTTCGTGACATTATATCAGTTATAACTATATATTGCATTAAATCTAACAATAATTTAATTAGAACTCATATAGTCATAACCGATATAAAGCTGGAGCCTATAGTGAGACTTGAACTCACGACCTCTTCCTTACCAAGGAAGTGCTCTACCCCTGAGCCATATAGGCGTTTTATAAAATTTTATAAGTGCTTGATTTATCGGATAGTTGAGACTTAGTAATGTGAAGTAATAAAAAATAAAATTTCACATCAGCTCCCAAATCAATAATATTATGGAGCGGGAGACGGGACTCGAACCCGCGACCCTCAGCTTGGAAGGCTGACGCTCTAGCCAACTGAGCTACTCCCGCAATAATATGGTGGTGAGTGAAGGATTCGAACCTTCGAAGACATAGTCAGCAGATTTACAGTCTGCCCTCGTTGGCCACTTGAGTAACTCACCTACGGCATATTGTCATATATTTTTTGGTCAAACACTGATAAAATTTTAATGGAGCTGATGAAGGGACTCGAACCCCCGACCTGCTGATTACAAATCAGCTGCTCTAGCCAACTGAGCTACATCAGCACCATTCATTTAAAG
>JALWZK010000212.1 GCA_027002665.1 Campylobacteraceae bacterium
TAATTTTATAGGTGGTGGAAGTTGGGGCACAAAACTAATATGTTTTAAAACCTCTACTCTATCTTTAATAGGATTTAGACCATTTACTAAGATAGAGCCACTATCAAGATGGTAATAGCCTAAAATCGCTCTAATAAGAGTTGTTTTACCTGCTCCATTTGCACCCATTAGAGCAATAGAGTCACCTATATTAAAATCTATAGTTATACTATTTAGAGAGATAGTATTATCAAATCTTTTGGTAACATCTCTTATCTCTATCATATTAGACTATACTCTTTAATCTAAAATCAAATTTTAGAGCATCAGTATGACAGACATCTATACATCTACCACAT
The DNA here is from genome assembly GCA_027002665.1 of Campylobacteraceae bacterium. Lineage (GTDB taxonomy): Bacteria > Campylobacterota > Campylobacteria > Campylobacterales > Sulfurovaceae > UBA1140. The sequence continues at coordinate 339 of JALWZK010000212.1, forward strand.
AGAGTGCAATCGGCACCTGTTATATACTCTCTTGTGATACTCTTCTCTGCTCTCTGTTTATCATATTTTGCCTTTGTAATCTCCAATACCTGATTTTCAAAACAGACATCATGACATACCATACAGTGGTCACAATTGTCATTCCACTCAACTCTAAGAGCTGATGCTTTTCCTATCATACCATAAGTTGTCCCTACTGGACAGACATAACTACACCATGCTCTTCTTGAGTAAAATACCTCTATTAAAAATACAACCAAGACCCAAACAAGTGCCAGACTCCAACCATAAGTTATAAATCTACTTAAAATCCCAACAACATTGAAAGTCTCAAATACTAAATATCCAGTTGTAGCAGATAGAATTAGAAACATACTCCAAAATAGATATTTTACTCTATGGTCAAATTTTCTATCTTTAATTATCTTCTTAGCTACTAATTTATCGTGCAACTTCTCTCCAATCTCACTTAGAAGTCCATAAGGGCATACCCAAGCACAATAACTTCTCCCACCAACCAATAGATAAAATATAATTATTGTAGTAACACCAATTATTATATTTGTATGTAGATGGTGTTCTGCTGCAAACATCTCCAGCGTTGTAAAGACATCTATAAGGTGAAAACCTAAGAATCTTGAACCGTTAAGTGTTCCCTCTAAGGTCTGAATATCTATAAAGAATGATAAGAAGAATAGTAGATGAATAGAGATAATAACTATCCATCTCTTCATTCTATAACTAATTTTTATTTTTCCATCTCTATCTTTTCTAAAAAAAGTGGATAGAAAAGATGTATTTCTAATTGTCGCTCTAATATTATATATATCCATCTCAGTCTCCAATTAATCTTTATCTTCTAATGCTTTAGCACGAGCTGGAAACTCTCCTATCTCTTTTGCAAGTCTCTTTAAATCATCTTGGCTTAGATGTATCAATAGCCCTTTCATAATCATATTTTCTCTTCTTCCTGATTTAAAATCATCTAACTTCTGATATATCTCCTCTTCACTCTGTCCAAAAAGTTTAGGTCCCATAAGTTTTTTTCCATACTGCATACCACTACCATCAACTCCATGACATGATGAGCATTTACTCTTATACTCATCACTCACCTTAAATCCACCAATATTTCCAGCTTTCTCTCTTATACTCTTTAGCTCTTCCTGCTCTTTCTCTCTATCACTCTTCTCTTCAACCACTTTGGTAACTTTTGCAGTCTTATTTCCAATATCTTGTATCCCTTTTCCATGCTCTCCACCATTGTAAGCCCCACCTTGAGAGGCAACATATCCCATAGTAGCTAAGATTAAGAGTGTTAAGACTCCTACAACTATATTTTTCATCTCTTCATCCTCATCTGTTGAATTTGAATATTAAATTCATATATCTCTTTTGCAATACCTCTAATCTCTTCATTGCTCATTTTTGCTAATAAATCTTTCATAAAAGGATTATCTCTTCTACCTGTTTTAAAATCCATAATCTTATTATAGATATAATCTTCATCTCTACCGAGAAGTGATGGACCTATTACTCCATTGGCATAATCATCATGACAAGCAGAACATTTTAGTCTAAAATTACTACTTAACTGTCGAACCAATAGAGATACCTGAACTCTCTCATAAGGGCTTCTAATATGAGTATAGGCATCAAGAACAGTTCTATGTGACTCTTTATCATTACCACCCTTTTTATCATAATAGAAAGAGTTACTATTTTTTGATTTAATGGTAATATTATCCTCTCTTGGGGTTTCTACTTTAATCCTCTTTGTGCTATTATTGCCTTCAATAACTTCAATTTTTGGAGTTGAAATTTGAGGTGAATCTATATCTCTCTTCTTCTCATCTCCACAACCAACCAAGATTACTGCTACTATTATAAATATTCCACTCTTTATCATGCTTATCCTTCTTAACTTTGATAAATCTCATTATATGTAGCTCTGGGCTTTACAACAATTGATGGTTTAGAGGTTGGACATATATCTTCACAAGCACCACACCCAATACACCCATCATAAATCTCAGGCTTATGTCCCCCTTTACTATCTGGAACCATAGCGATAGCACTTAGAGGATTTGGAATAGGACACACATCAGCACATAGAGTGCATTGTTTGCCCTCATAGCCACTCATCTTTTTAAGTAACTCATCCTCTTCAGGAGTTCTGTTTCTTACAGAGTTATTAAATTTAATCATCTTATCGAGATAGTTATCTGATAGAGGAGTTTTATTAATTGCTAAGCATGTATCTGGATTCTCTAATATAGCTACTCCCATTTTAATATCTTCAGGTTTAGAGCAGTTATGGTCTAATGCTCCACTTGGACACGCTAAAACACATGGGACAGCACTACAAGCATAACAACCTCTTATAGTAGCATCTATATAAGGTGTTCCAACTCCAATCCCTTTATCTATATCTGAAAGTTCAATAGAGTGGTAGGGACAGACTTGAAGACACTGTCCACACTTAATACAGAGTCTTAGAAACTCATCTTCACTCAATGCCCCCGGTGGTCTTAGCCTATCTTCAGCTTTTACTAAATATGGAGTTATAGCAACACCACCTGCTGTAATAAGTGCAAATACTCCAAGAGTGGAATATTTTATAAACTCTCTTCTACCTGTTTCTATTTTAGCCATACTATTCCTTTAAATTTTATCTATTCTTGGTTTCTTATCTTCTAACAAAAATAGCGGTTTTGAAAATGGAGCCAATTTCGCCAAAAAATTCAGTATCGATATTATTGGACTTCCATAAAAAAACTTTACATCTGGATTATATACCCACATCTGGTCAGCATATTGATAGACTTGATGGGGCGTATCTCCTATACCATCATTATCTCTATCAAACCCTTGATAGTTATCCCAATAGTTATTGATAACTAAGTTTGTCTCCTCCTTATCCCTATCTGCCTTACTATCATTTACAATATCCTCTATATTTCCCTGTATAATATTATCTTTAATAATATTATTTATACTCAGAGAGTGAAAATGTATTGCCTCTGCATTATATAAAATTCTATTATGCTCTATCCAGTTATGCGTATCTGGCTCAAATGGACTCCTATCTATATACATTCCCTGAGCACAGTAGAGTATAGTATTATCTTTTAGGGTAAAGTTTGATGCGTCCTTTAGACCTATTCCCATACCTGTAGCACCAAGTGAACTCTCTATAATATTGCCTGTAGCTATGGTATCTTGTGAATACATAAAGAAGATACCAACACTATTGAACTTATAGTGATTATTTTTGACAAAGTTTTTACCTGCATACATAAAGTGTAGCGAATATCTACTCCACTCTCCTTGATTCTCCTCAATTCTATTTCCATGAGAATACCACACAACCATATCTCTCGATTTATATAGATGATTACCTCTTATAATATTATTATTGCTATACCAGAGTCTTAATCCATCACCTCTAAGTCCAAGTGGTAGATTTTTTGAGGTTATATAGTTATTTTGAATGATGGAATTATTTACCATCTGTAAATCTATTCCAAATAGAGAGTTTTTAATTCTACAGTTACTTATCTCATTTTGACTACCATTGCTAAGTTTAATTCCTGCATCAAGATTTTCATGTCGAGAACCACTATTGGTAATAGTGAGATTTTTGAGGGTAATATATGAGCCTTTCGCAGTAATGACACTACCTTTTCCAACTCCATCTATGATAACTCTATCCCCTACTCCAATTATAGAGATTGGTTTATCTATTATGATAGAGCCTCTATAGACTCCATTGGGAAGTTTTAAGATAGCTCCGGGTGAAGCCTTATCAATGGTATCTTGTAATATATTTGCTAATAGCAGGGTAGAAAATAGTATAAGATACTTGATATATGAGAACATATAGCTATTTGGTCTCTCTTAACGCTTTCTGTCTTGCAAAAAATGCCAATAGACTCAATAGACTAATTGCAATTAAGAGATAAAATCCTATAGTTGGATATGAATGAGTTGTAAATTGTGCTATCTTTCCATCTCCAAAGACTGTTGGCATAAATGGTTTAATCTTAAATGCACCCCAATCGTGTAGATTGTGTCCGAACCAATATAACCAATAGGCATAATCTGCTACAAATAGTATTGGTAATATTACAGGAAGAAGCATTAGATAGGTTAATATCTTACTATTATATGCTATAAATAGCACCATAATGAGTGATAATATCAATAGTGCATAAGGGGCTATTTCTCGTTCAATCTGCCCTCCAACCCACATAGGGTCCATACCAACATAGTGGTTAATAGTATTCATCTCATGAACTTCACCACTAAATCCATCAAAGTGGAAAAATACAGGAATACCCTCTGGAAATGCCTCTTTGGGATAGTTTGGTGCTTCAAGTGATACCGCCCATATTGGAACTGAAGCAACTCCAATCTCTGCACTCTCCTCTATCATCTTATCAAGATTGTTATATGCTTCTTTTGGTGTAGATACCGATTTATATCTACCTCTATTATAGATATTCCAGATAGTTTTAGAAAATTCTGATATCTCATCAGTTTTCCCACTATCAATTTTATTCATTACACCATGAAAAGATACTATAGGGAGTGTGAAAGCTACTGTTAAAATAATCAGCGCCAATCCTGCAAATATTCTGGATTTAATTAAACTTGGGTGCATACTATTATCCTTTAGTTATATTTATAATAAATATAATTTAAATATATCTGTTTTGAATTATATCACAATAGAAGTATAAAGATTAATTAATATT
>JALWZK010000213.1 GCA_027002665.1 Campylobacteraceae bacterium
TTTATTGATATAATTGCATAAAAAAATATGGATTATATATATATGCAAAGATTTGAAGCCTATTTAAAAGCAAATTTACCAAAAGTAGAGAGTTTTCACCCCCATTATAATATAGCCCTATCTAAGATGTTGTTGGCAGGTGGTAAATGGTTTCGTCCCATGTTACTACTATCTGTAGTAGAAGCCTATAAACCCCTTCTATATGAGAGTGCATTGGCACCAGCCTTAGCGATTGAATTTTTGCATACATATTCACTTATACATGATGATTTACCGGCTATGGATAACGCTCCTCTTCGGAGGGGTTGCGAGACACTTCATGTCACCTATGATGAGGCCACAGCAATTTTAATAGGAGATGCACTCAATACAGAGGCATTTCACCACATATCAAAAGCATCTCTGAGAGATGATATTAAGATAAAACTAATTCAACTCCTATCGCGAGATGGTGGGACTTACGGTATGGTTTTGGGACAAGCGATTGATTTATATTTTGAAAATAGTCCCTTAACTCTCGAGCAGATAAAATTTTTACATAAACATAAAACAGCTAAACTTATAGCAACCAGCCTCCTAATGGGTGCAGTTATTGTCGATTTAGATAGAGAGGAGCAGGATAAATTATATAGATTTGGTATCGATTTGGGAATTTTATTTCAAATTCAAGATGATATTATAGATATGACACAGAGTGATGAGGAGGCAGGAAAGACAACAGGTAATGATGAGAATAAAAACTCATTTATCAATATTATGGGTTTAGAGGGTAGTATAGATGAGGCTGAAACTATGGCAAATGATTTGGAGAGGAGATTTAAATTGTTGGATAGCCCACTTCAAAAGGCACTCAATCCAATTATGAAAAAGTATCTATATAGGCATAGAAGATAGCTTTTACAGTGTAAATTGGGATTCACACTGTTAAATCTATTTTAAATAAGGAAAAAATTATATGAGTAAAGAGAATATTATCCGTAAGAAGATGGCAAATACTCTGAGATTTCTATCTGCTGATATGATACAGAGGGCAAATTCAGGACACCCCGGCGCACCTATGGGATTATCAGATATTGCCGTAGTCTTTAGTGAACATTTTAAACATAATCCCAAAAATCCAAAATGGATAGATAGAGATAGAGTAGTATTCTCTGGTGGACACGCTTCTGCTCTAATATATTCACTTCTCTACCTATGGGGATATGATATTACCATAGAAGATTTAAAGAACTTTAGACAGTTAAACTCTAAAACTCCCGGACATCCAGAGTATGGAGATACACCGGGAGTAGAGATTACAACAGGACCACTCGGACAGGGGGTAGCAAATGCTGTTGGATTTGCTATGGCAGAGAAATATACAGCAAATCTCGTAAATTCCGATACCTGTAAACTTATTGACCATAAGGTTTACTGTTTCTGTGGAGATGGAGATTTGGAGGAGGGTATATCGTATGAGGCGTGTGCCATAGCAGGTCACTTCAAATTGGATAATCTAATATTAATCTATGATAGTAACCATATTACAATAGAGGGAGATACTTCACTTACATGGAGTGAAGATATAGAGAAGAGATTTAAGGCACAGGGTTGGAGTGTTAAAAATATTGATGGTCACTCCTATGGTGAGATAGATAATGCCTTAAGTGAAGCTAAAGAGGCTACTACTCCAACTATTATTATAGCCAATACCACTATTGGAAAGGGTGCAGGAGAGTTAGAGGGGTCTGCCTCTACACATGGAGCTCCTCTCGGTGAGGATATTATTAGAGAGGCTAAGATTAGAGCAGGATTTCCTGATGAGAAGTTTTATATTCCTGAAGATGTGCTTCTAAGATTTAGATGTGCAGTTGAAAAGGGTGAGCTTTATGAGAAGGAGTGGATACATCTACAGAAACAGGCACCTCTAATAGAGCAGAATGAGGCATTGGATAGACTCTTAAATCCAGATTTTTCATCAATTAAATATCCAGATTTCAGTGATATAGAGACTATAGCTACTCGAGAAAGTAATGGTAAAATCTTAAATGCTATATCGAAAGCTATTCCCGGTTTTATTGGAGGTTCGGCAGATTTAAATCCATCTACTAAGACAGAGTTAAAGAGTATGGGAGATTTTCCAAGAGGTAAAAATATACATTTTGGAATTAGAGAACATGCAATGGGTGCAATTACAAATGGAATGGCTCTCTATGGAACTATTATCCCTTTCAATGCTACCTTCTTCGTATTTGCAGATTATCAGAAACCGAGTGTAAGGGTCTCTGCCTTAGCGGGGATACAGAATTTCTATATATGGACTCATGATAGTATCGGAGTTGGAGAAGATGGCTCAACCCATCAACCGATAGAGCAGATGACACAGTTTAGAGCATTACCAAACTTCTATCTCTGGAGACCGGCAGATGCTACTGAAAATGTAGAGGCGTGGAAAACTGCTTTAAAGATAAAGGCTCCGCACGGATTTGTCCTATCTCGTCAAAGATTAAAAACTCTTAAACCTAAGAGAGATTTTGGAGATGTATCAAGGGGAGCATATATTATAAAGGAGAGAAAAGATGCAAATCTTACAATAATGGCAAGTGGAAGTGAAGTTATCTTAGCTCTGCAAGGAGCGTGTCATCTCGAGGTTTTGGGTATTAGAGCAAATATAGTATCTGTTCCATGCTTAGACCTCTTTAATGAGCAGTCTGATGAGTATAAGAATAGAGTAGTAAATCCAGATACAAAAGTCTTAGCAATTGAGGCGAGTAGTGCTATTGAGTATTATAGATATGCCGATGATGTAATTGGAATGAGTAGCTTTGGAGCTTCTGCTCCTGCTAAGTTACTCTTTAAAAAATTTGGATTTACAATTGAAAATCTTATGAGAAGAGCTTGTAACTTAATGGGCGTTGAGTATAGGGAGGTTAATCTGGGAGTTAAACTCTATTAACACTCTATTTACTTTATTGAAGTATAATATATATATTAAAATCAAATTATAAGGAAAGAAATGATTAGAAAAACTATAAGATTGGCTGTGAGTTCGTTACTGTTGGTAACATTGGCAAATGCAGATGGGAGCTATGCGACTGTAAATGGAGAGCCTATAACAAAAGATGACATTGCACAGGTGATGGGACCACAAGCTAATAAGTTTGATACACTTGATAAAAATATGCAAAAACGGATAATTGATACAGTAATTGAAAGAAAGCTTCTGATTCAAAATGCCTCTAAGTCCGGTTTAGAAAATAGCGATTCCTATAAGAAAAAGTTAGAGACTATAAAAAAAGAGTTACTCTTGACTACATGGATGGAAAATGAGGCTAAAAAAATTGAGGCTAATATCAAAGATAGTGATTTAAAGGAGTTTTATAATAATAATAAAAAGAATTTTAAAGTTCCTGCTCAATTAAAGGCAAGACACATCTTAGTTAAGAGTGAAGATGAAGCGAAAGCTATTATTAAAGAGTTAGAGAGTGCAAAAGATGTCAATGCTAAATTTATAGAACTTGCTAAGAGTAAATCGATAGGACCTTCAGGTAAAAATGGTGGAGAGCTTGGGTGGTTTCCTCTTAAGAGAATGGTTCCAGAGTTTAGTAATGCGGCAAATAAGTTAAATAAGGGTGAATTTACAAAGACACCTGTAAAGACTCAATTTGGTTATCATGTTATTCTACTCGAAGATAGAAAACCGGCAGGAGAGAAGAGTTTTGATGAGGTAAAATCTCAAATTAAATCTATTCTAAGTAGAAAGAGATTTAACGATTTCATTGAAAATAAGATTAAGGCTCTCAAACAAGAGGCAAAAATTCAGAGAAAATAGTCCCCAATAGATTCACCTCATCAGAGGAGGTGAATTTAAAATTTAATTATCTCATCGACTAAGTTTAAATATTCAAAACTATTTGTAATTATTAGTAGGTTTATATAGGCATCTATCATATCATAAATATTCTCTACAAATCTATATTTTATCTCATACAGTTTACTCTCTGCATTGGTTAAATCTATACTACTCTTTAATCCTGCATTTAAGCTCTGTTGCACAGAGTTTAGATACTCTCTTGCCGAGTTTAAAGACTCTTTATACATGGCTATAGATTTAGATGAGGAGTCAAATGTAGCTAAGTTCTCCTCATACTCTTCCCTTATCTCATCTTGAATTTGAAGTAAATTCTCCTCCGCTGAGCTATATGAGAGTTTACTCTCTGCAATTTTGGACTCAACTGCTCCACCTTGATAGAGTGGAAGTTGAATCTGTAACATAAATGATTTTGTATTCTCCAGACTTGACACCTTTGAATCGGCATTTACCTTAGAGTATTGTGCATTCACACTAATAGTTGGCATATGTCCAGCTTTTGCTCTCTTTATCTCTTTTTGTGCTAAATCAAGATTCATTCTTGACTGCTCTAATCGTAGGTTGGAATCAAATCTATTACTATTCTGCTCTATTACACTTCTCATACTATAGATTATATCATCTGTAATCATATCAAGATTGATATTTGGTATCTCAACGGAGTTAAGTCCTGTGAGATGTTTTAACTTTAATTTATTTACTTTAATAAGCTTCTGCTCTCTATTTAAATCTATCTTTGATGAGTGTAAATCTACTTCTCCTTGTAATAAATCTGTCTTTGTTCCAAGAGATAACTCCAATTTTTTACTTAAAAGCTGAACTTTTCTCTCTTTAGCATTTAAATAGGCATGAAATACCTCTACCTTATTTTGGGATTTAACTATATCCATATATATTTTCAGAACTTTTTTGGCTAACTCCTGCTTTTGAAACTCAATTTTAAAATTATCCAATTTCATTTTGGATTTTGCAACATTGATATTTTCCATCTTATATGAATCATATATCGATTGATTAATCGAGATGGCGTAGTTAGATACTCGCCCTGCTCCTCTATCATCATACTCCTTTTTTCCGAAACTTGATGAAAAATATACCTGTGGATATAGTTGAGCTGTTGCTTGATTTAACTGTTCTCTATTTGCCTCTACTTGATACTCTGCCGATTTAATCTCCTTAGAGTTTTGTAGTGAGAGATTATAGGCTTCCGATATAGTTAAAATCTCTGCACTACTATAGCT
>JALWZK010000214.1 GCA_027002665.1 Campylobacteraceae bacterium
GGTATAGATAGTTCGATTATTAAATCTAATCTTATCTACAATAAAATCTTGTTGAATATAGTAATATTTTGTATTGAACTCTAAATCAAAAATCTTTACTTTCAAAATTAATATATGGCCTTATCATAGATAATAAAGTTAGATGCCAACTCTCTCATCTCATCTTTAATCTTAGCATGAAGCTCACTATCATTGATATTATCCAATACATCTGCAATTCTATTTGCAATAATCTCAAATTCAGCCTCTCTCATTCCTCTACTTGTAAGTGCCGGAGAGCCTATTCTAATACCTGAAGTTACAAATGGACTTCTTGTCTCACCCGGAACGGTATTTTTATTAACTGTAATTCCTGCATTACCTAAGGCTATATCTGCATCTTTACCTGAGAAGTCTCTATCTAAGAAAGATACCAATATGAGATGGTTATCTGTTCCATTACTAACAAGGTTATATCCTCTCTGAATTAAAACATCAGCTAATACTTTTGCATTTGCCTTGACCTGTTTTGCATAATCTCTCCAACTTTCACTAAGATTATTTTTAAATCCGACAGCCTTTCCGGCAATTACATGCATAAGTGGTCCACCTTGGATCCCGGGAAAGATTGCAGAGTTCATTTTTTTGGCAATGGTCTCATCATTGGTTAAGATAACTCCACCGCGAGGTCCTGCGAGGGTCTTATGTGTAGTGGTGGTCACCACATCGGCATAAGGGAATGGAGATGGATGTTCGTCGGCACAGATTAGACCTGCGATATGTGCAATATCGGCAAATAGAACTGCTCCAACCTCATCTGCTATCTCCTTAAATTTTTTAAAATCTATCTCTCGTGGGTAGGCTGATGCCCCACAGACAATAATATTGGGTTGGACAATCTTTGCAATATCTCTCACCCTATCGTAATTTATATATCCATCAAGTTCAACCCCATAGGTAAATGATTGATAATTCTTACCCGAAAAGCTGGGTTTACTTCCATGAGTTAGATGTCCACCATGGCTTAAATCCATACCAAGAATTTTATCACCCGCTTTGAGGAGTCCCGCATATACTGCCCCATTTGCTTGACTACCTGAGTGTGGTTGAACATTTGCATATTTACAGTTAAATAGTTTACAAGCTCTATCTATTGCAATCTGCTCTATATCGTCTGCATTTTCACACCCACCATAGTATCGCTTATATGGATACCCCTCTGCATATTTGTTTGTTAAGACTGAACCCATAGCCTCCATTACGGCTGGAATTGTAAAGTTCTCACTTGCTATCATCTCCAAGTGGTTGGTCTGTCTCTCTAACTCTGCATTAATTGCACTAAAAATCTCTGGGTCAAATTTTTCTATATAATAACTCAAATCTATTCTCCTTAATATTTTTCACTCTCTGGTCGCATAGCGGGAAATAGTATAACATCTCTAATTGTATGTTTATTACTCAATAACATAACCAATCTATCTATTCCTATCCCTTCGCCTGCTGTGGGAGCCATACCGTAACTTAATGCCTTTACAAAATCGCTATCCATCTGCATAGCCTCGTCGTCACCTATAACCTCTTTTGCTTTAACTTGAGATTTAAATCTCTCATATTGGTCTATTGGGTCATTCAGTTCGCTAAATCCATTAGCTATCTCTTTTCCTGCTATAAATAGCTCAAATCTCTCCGTAATATTTGGGTCTCTATCACTTTTTCTTGCAAGTGGAGATATATCGATAGGATAGTCAGTAATAAAGGTAGGATTGATAAGTTTAGACTCTACAAACTCATCAAATAGTTCAGCTTGAATGTAACCTATTGTCCAATTCTCATCATACTTAAGCCCATTCTCCTTTAGAAAGCTTAACCCCCTTTCTCTATCTGTTACAATATCCTTAGAGATACCACCAACCTCTACAATAGCATCAATCCACGAAATCTTTTTAAATGGAGTGGTGAAATCTATTTCCATATCTCCATAGAGTAATTTTTTATCTAAGTTTAGAGTGGAGAATATATAATCAAATAGCTCTTCTGTCAATTCCATTAAATCTCTATAGGTATGGTATGCCCAATAGAACTCTATAGATGTAAATTCTGGATTGTGTGTGGAATCAATCCCCTCATTTCTAAAGTTTCTATTAATCTCAAATATCGCCTCCATACCACCAACAATTAATCTCTTCAGATATAACTCCGGTGCAATTCGTAAATATCTATCCACTCCCAAGGCGTTGTGATATGTAATAAATGGTTTGGCATTTGCTCCTCCCGGAATTGGGTGCATCATTGGAGTCTCCACCTCTAAGAAACCTCTATCTTCGAAAAATCTCCGAATAGATGAGACTATCTTAGAACGCATAATAAATGTCTCTTTAACTTCACTATTTACTATCATATCTAAGTATCTTTGACGGTATCTCAACTCTGGGTCTTGAAGTCCATGAAACTTCTCTGGAAGTGGATATATCGCCTTAGTTACAATATTTACCTCTTTACAGTATAGAGTAATCTCTCCTGTTCTTGTAACAAATGGATAACCGACCGCCTCTATTATATCTCCAACCTCAAAAAGTTTTTTTACAACACTGTTATAGTATCCCTCTGGTAAATCGTCACGATTAAAATAGAGTTGGACTAAACCACTACTATCCTCTATCTTAGCAAATGAAGCTCTGCCCATAATTCGGACAAATTTCAACCGTCCTGTCAATCTATATATCTTATCTTTATCTGTTTTATCCTCTCTATCTTTTAGATAACTACACTCATTTAGGAAATCTTTGGATAGAATCCCCTTCTTAATTCCATTTGGGTATGGATTTATACCTAACTCTCTTAATTTATCACTCTTTTTAATTCTCTCTTGAACATATTGATTTTGAAATATCAATCTAACTCCCTTGTTTTGATTGGCAATTTTTACAAACTCCTACTATCTTCATAATATGATTTGTCATTTTAAAGTTATGTTTTTTTGCAATAAGCTCCTGTTGGTTCTCTATGGTCTCATCATAAAACTCTTCAATAGCTCCACATACAAGGCATACCAGATGGTCATGGTGTTTGCCCAATCCAAACTCATACTTTTTCCCCTTTGCACCGAAAGATATAGAGGTGACCAGATTGGCATCTTCCAATAGAGTGAGGGTTCTATATATAGTAGCAATACCTATTCTAATATCTGGATAGCTCTGTTTTATTAGATTATATATATCTTCAGGGGTAAAGTGTCCTTGATTATTATAGATAATCTCTAATATTAACTCTCTCTGTTTTGTGTATTTTAGGTTATTAGATTTTAGAAGTTTTTTAAATCTATCTAATACCTCTCTATATGTTAAAATTTGAGTTTCCATCTATACCATACCATCTAAATCAGTTAAATTTATATCTTTTGTGGTGCCATTCATCTTTTTAGAGCTATTTATATCTAAATTTAACACCTTTTCACCTATATCTAAGAGAATGGGAAGAGTTTTACTATTTTGTGAGTTTTTTAGTAACTTTTCAGATAGATAATCTGACATATTTATAGCAACCAATATTATTCCCAATATAACACTATATTTTGCAATACTAACCCCATACCCTAAAAATCTACTTATAAGTGATATATCTCTATTTTCACTTCTAAATATAGAGAATAGAAAATTGACTACTATCCATACTCCAATAAGTGTAGTTGCCAATCCTACCAATTTAAGTGTTGGCTCGGTTGTTAAAGGATATATATTATCACTTATAAACTTTCCAACTCTATCATCTACTCTTGTAGCTAATGCAAACCCCCCAACAATAGCAATAAAGTTTAAGAGTTCATGTGTAAAACCTGTCACGAACCCTTTAAATCCTAAAAATAGGATAAGTCCAATTATTATAAAATCGATGGTTGTAATTTCCATTATGTTATATATCGCCTTACTTTTTTGGAAAAAATTATACCTTAATTTATATAGATATTAGTTTATGTTATCTATCGAAAATTAATTTTTGTTCTTAATTCATCAGGTTTGTTAGAGAACTGTATAGCTACACTCTTAGTAATTACACCATTTTTAACAAGTCTCTCCAATACTTGAGTTTGAGTCTGCATTCCGGATACTCCTTGCCCCAACTGCATTTGAGAGTATATCTGATGCACTTTATCTTCTCTGATAAGATTTGCTATAGCATGGTTTGAGACCATAATTTCTGGAGCGGCTACCCTTCCCCCATTATGTTTTGGAAGTAGCATTTGTGATACAACTGCAACGAGTGAGGTAGAAATCATAGCTCTAATCTGTCCCTGTTCGTCGCCAGAGAATACATCAATAATACGGTTAATCGTTCCCGGGGCTGAATTTGTATGTAGAGTTCCAAATACTAAGTGTCCTGTTTCGGCTGCTGTCAATGCGGCCTCTATTGTCTCTTTATCTCTCATCTCCCCAATGAGTATTACATCTGGGTCCTGACGCATAGCATACTTTAGAGCTTTTGCAAAACTGTTGGTATCTGTTCCTACCTCTCTATGGGAAAATACACACTTATTATTTTTATGAATAAACTCAACTGGGTCCTCAACTGTGATAATATGTTTATGCTCCGTCATATTAATCTCATTTAACATCGCCGCAAGGGTGGTCGATTTACCGGAACCTGTAGGTCCTGTCACTAAGATTAACCCCTTTTCTCGTTTGATTAACTCCTTATATATCTTAGGTGCATCTAAATTATCAAGTGACGGTATCTCTGTCGGAATAATTCTAAATGCAGCCGCAATATCTCCCAGAGTTCTATAGTAGTTAGCTCTAAATCTACCAATATTGGGGAGAAGTAGAGCAAAATCCAACTCCAACTTCTCTTCAAATATCTTTTTCTGCTTCTCTGTAAGTAGAGCATAAGCCATCTCTTCAATATCTTCACCCGTCAATTTGGGAAGATTGACAGCTCTAAGTTTCCCATCAATTCTAATCTGTGGTTCACTTCTACTAACTAAGTGCAAATCTGATGCACCATGTGCCACAACACTCTGAAGTAGTTTCTTTATATCAATAGCCATAAGAGATTATCCTTAAAAAAAAATATATCTCTTATTTTACTATTAAATTTTTAAATTACTCTATAATTC
>JALWZK010000215.1 GCA_027002665.1 Campylobacteraceae bacterium
GGATAATATATCCATTTTTTTTTTAAATATTAATATATAGATACTTTTTTTTATTATAAAAATTAATAGTGTCTCTTTTTAACCCTAATTTAGTTAAAATCAACAATTAATTTTTGCATGGAGCAATAAAGATATGAATAAATCAAAATATATATGGATGAATGGAGAGTTTATCCCTTGGGATAATGCTAAGGTTCATGTATTGACACATACACTACACTATGGAAATGGAGCATTGGAAGGGACAAAAGCCTATAAGACAGTTGATGGAAGATGTGCTATATTTAAACTGAAGGAGCATACACAAAGATTATTAAACTCATCAAAAATGACACTTATAAGTGTTCCATACAGATTGGAAGAGCTAAATCAAGCACAAGTAGAGCTACTTAGAGTAAATGAGCTATTTAATGGAGCTTATATTCGCCCATTGGTATATTTGGGATATGGAGTTATGGGACTATATCATAAAGATGCCCCTGTTGAGGTTGCAATCTCTGCTTGGGAGTGGGGTGCATATCTTGGCGAAGAGGGGCTGAAAAGGGGTATTAGATTGAAAATAAGCTCATTTACAAGAACTCCAAATACATCAAGCATGGGAAAAGCAAAGGCTGTAGCCAACTACCTTAACTCTCAAATGGCAAAATTTGAAGCGGTAGAGGCGGGTTATGATGAGGCACTACTTAGAGATGACCAAGGTTATATAGCTGAAGCGAGTGGAGCATGTTTCTTTATGGTGCGAGATGGAAAACTTATCTCTCCTCCAACCGATAACGCACTCGAATCCATTACACAACAGACGGTAATAGATTTAGCCAATGATATGGGTATAGAGGTTATTAGACGACGAATCACAAGAGAGGAGATTTATATTGCAGATGAGGCGTTCTTAACCGGAACTGCGGCTGAAATTACTCCAATTAGAGAGGTTGATGCGAGAGTCATTGGAGTAGGTGGCAGAGGAGAGATAACAGAGAGACTTCAATCAGCATATTTTGATGTGGTAACCGGGAAAAATCCCGACTATATTAAATATTTGACATATATTAATTAAGGAAAGTTTATGCCGGCAGATATGAATGACTATTTTAAAAAACGACAACCTAAAAAAGGTGAAAATGATAAAACTATCAATATAAAGAAACTATCAAATGGTAATGGGTATAATAAAAAGCCCATTCCACAACTTATATTTATAGCCATAGCTATTCTAATAGGGATTATTTTCTTAAAACCATTTACAATTATTAACTCAGGTGAGGTGGGAATTAAAGTTAGAACAGGTAAATTTGAAGAGAAGCCCTTAGGCGCTGGACTCCATTTCTATATTCCAATCTTGGAGAGAATTATACCTGTCAATACCCGAATTAGATTAATTACATATAGCGATACCCACAAAAGCACCATTGGAGATAACTACTCCTCTACCCTATCAAAAGATAGATTTGAGGGGGGACTTAAAAGGAATCCTGCAATTCAGGTTCTCGACCAAAGGGGGCTTACAGTTAGTATAGATATAGCAGTCCAATATAGATTGAGAGCAGAGACGGCACCAAAAACTATTGAGACTTGGGGTTCAGGCTGGGAAGAGAAGATTATTAACTCCAAAGTTAGAGAGGTTGTTAGAGATGTGGTTGGACAATATCCAGCAGAGAAACTTCCGGAGATGAGAAATGAGATAGCAAATGCAATTCAGACAAAAGTTAGAGAGAAGATAAACTCATTAGAGGGACAACCTGTAATATTGGTTTCAGTGGAGCTTAGAAATATTGTATTGCCTCCTAAGATTAAAGCGAAAATTGAAGAGGTTCAAGCCGCAAAACAGGAGGTGACTATTGCAGAGCAGAAAAAGGAGAAGGCAAAACAGTTGGCTCTGATGAAAGCTGAAATTGCAAGGGGTGAGGCAGAGAAGAATAGAATTGTAGCTCAAGGTCAAGCAGATAAGATTAGAATAGAGGCTATCGCACAGGCAAAAGCAAACAAGTTAATATCGGACTCTTTAACACCTCAACTTATCCAATTGGAGCAGATTAAGACACAAGCTAAGTTTAATGAGGCTTTAAGGGTTAATAGAGATGCTCAAATATTCTTAACTCCCGGTGGAGCAGTGCCAAATATTTGGGTAGATACAAAGAGTAATAAGGATAATAAGCGAAAATCATTAACGGTAAAACAATTAATAGGAAATATAGCGAAAGATGAGAATTAATTGGAAAAAAAATCCTCTAATTCCTGCCATAGCACAGGATTATAGGAGCAATAAAATTTTAATGTTAGCCTATATGAATGAAGAGGCTCTCAATTTAACTTTAGAAACCGGTTATGCCCACTACTATAGTAGAAGTAGAAAAAGATTATGGAAAAAGGGAGAGACCTCAAACCATACTCAAGAGATAAAAGATATACTGATTGATTGTGACGCAGACACCATTATCTTAAAGGTTAAACAGAATGGTGTCGCCTGTCATACAGGTAGAGAGAGTTGCTTTTTTAGGTCTCTCTTACAAGATAGAGTTGTCTTAGATAGAAAGATAGATACAGATGCCATCTATGGTATTATAGATACTCTATACCATACCATCTTGGAGAGAAAAAATAGTAGAGAGAATATTAAATCTTGGACAAAAAAACTATTAAATGATAAAGATTTAATGCTTAATAAGATACGAGAAGAGGCTGATGAGGTAGCCATTGCAATAGATAGAGAGAGTGACGAGCAGGTGATACATGAAGTCGCCGATTTAACATATCACACCTTAGTAGGACTTGGATATAGAGATATATCACCAGATAGAGTAAAACAGGAGTTACTTAAGAGGTTTGGGATAAGTGGAATTGAAGAGAAAGAGAGTAGAGGTAGAGAGTAATTGATATTAAATATTGTAATATTAATTTTATATGCCATTTCAATCTTTACAGTAGTAGCTACAAAATATATACCCCATTATGAGACTCTATTGAGACAGATGAGTCATGAGAATAGTTTCTTTGAGTCTGTGGGAACTATAGCTCTATTTTTAATATTTTTTTATGGTATCTATGCCTTAAAAAGATATAGATTTAATAGATATAACAAGATAGCTATAGTCATATTCTCCATTTTGGGCTTTTTAGCTGGTATGGAGGAGATAAGTTGGGGACAGCAGATATTTCATTTTCCAACATCTGACTACTTTGCACAACACAATATACAGAATGAGACAAATCTTCACAATCTCATAGATGGGAATCTATTTAGCTCCATAATCTATTCATCAATATATATCTTTTTGGTCTTTATTCCACTTCTATATAAAATATTTGGATTTAAATATTTTAAATATTTCGATATAGACCCAAATATTATATTGATAGTTCTATTTGGCTCCACATTTCAACTATACTTCTATGATGATATGGGTGTTATTGTAGATATGATAACTCTCTTTTTGGCTCTGGCTCTATTTGGAGTGTTTTTAATATTGAAAGGGAGAGGAAAGTTAGTTAAGATACACTATCTTATAGTAGTAGCTACTACATTTATATCTATGCTATCTCATGATATATATAGTTTTTATAATATGCAGTATGAGATACGGGAGAGCTTTATAGAGTTGGCTGGTTTACTTATATTTATTCAATTAATTCACAAAGAGAAGAGAGATTAAAGCCTCTCTTAGATAGACTATATACAAAAAAAGGAATATATAATGAATATTATAGAAGGTAATCTAACTGTCGATAAGAGTAAAAGAGTGGCAATAGTTAGTGCCAGATTTAACCACTTTATTACGGATAGATTGGTAGAGGGTGCAAGAGATGCCTATATTAGACATGGTGGAGATGATAAAGATTTGGATTTAATCTTAGTTCCGGGTGCATTTGAGATACCATTTGCATTAAATAGAGCCTTAGAGAGTGGAAGGTATGATGCTATATGTTGTGTTGGTGCTGTAATTAGAGGTGCCACTCCACACTTTGATTATGTATCAGCAGAGGCGACTAAGGGAGTAGCAAATATGGCTTTAAAATATGGTAAACCGGTAACTTTTGGGATTTTAACAGTTGATAGCATAGAACAGGCCATTGAGAGGGCTGGAACAAAGGCAGGAAATAAAGGTGGGGAGGCTATGGTTAGTCTTATTGAGCTAATAAATCTATATGAGAGAATAGAAAATGGCAACTAGGCGACAGGCTCGAACTGCCGTTGTGGGGCTACTCTATGCTTATGACTTAGGTAATAGAAATATATCTAAGTTTTCAGATGAGATTTTTGAGAGTGATAAGATTAGAAATAAGCAGAGGGATTTTTCAAAAAAACTCTTTAATGGAACTATTAAAAATTTAGAGACTATTGATGAGGAGATACAGAGACATCTTGCAAAAGATTGGAACTATAACTCAATAGGGAAGGTAGAGAAGGCTATTTTGCGTCTTGGAACTTATGAAATAATGATAGAGAAGGTAGATAAGAGAATTATTATCAATGAAGCGATAGAGTTAGCAAAAGCCTTAGCTGACGATAAATCACCAAGATTTATTAATGCAATCTTGGATGCAATTGAGGTATAGATTAAATAATTTTTAAGCTTTGATAAGATATAAAATCACTTAAGTACTAAAAAGTTCAAAGGTACTAACAATTTTAAATATAAAGGGTAAAGATGGCTTTAAAAATTACTGATGAGTGTATAGCATGTGATGCGTGCAGAGAGGAGTGTCCAAATGGAGCAATTGAAGAGAATGACCCAATATATATAATTGATTCAGATAGATGCACTGAGTGTGTTGGACACTATGATGAACCTCAATGTATTGCTGTATGTCCTGTCGATTGCATCATCTCTGACCCAGATAATGTAGAGAGTGTAGAGGAGTTAAAATTTAAATTCCAACAGATGCAAGCAGAGGAGTAAATCAAATTTATGGATAGATATTTAAAATTTTTAATCTATCCATAGATATTAAACCTTAAGAGGGGGAATTATACCTCTAAACTAAATTGAACTAATGGTCTATTTTTATAACCTTTATTTATAATATCTACCTTCAAATCTTTCAACTCCCTATTTGGAATAACTATTGAGTTGGCAGTTCCATCTAATATAT
>JALWZK010000216.1 GCA_027002665.1 Campylobacteraceae bacterium
GAGATAGGAGATATAGATAATTTAACATTAGGTATAATAAGAAATAATCAAGAGATGGAGTTAGAGTATGAGATTAATTAAAAGGGCATTGGTAATATTTATTATATTAAATATTTTTCTAAATGCAGAGAAGGTTAATGTAAATTTTAAAAACTTAGAGATTAAAGACTTTATTAAAATGGTTGCTAAGATTACCGGTAAAAATATATTAATAAATGAAAATGTAAAGGGAAAAGTAAATTTTATCTCAAATAAACCTATTGATAAGAGTGAGTTAATCCCTCTCGTAAATGCTATCTTAGAGAGTAAAAAGATGACCCTTATAAATAGAGGAGACTACTATCAAGTAGTCCGAAGTCCAGAGGCCGCAGGAGAGGGATTACCTGTTAAGAGTAGTCATAGCATAAATAGACGAAATAGTAGTGGAACTATGGAGACAGTTATATTTAAATTAAATAGGGTAAACTCTGCTGTTATTAGAACTAAGATAAAACCTCTCTTACATAGAAGTGCAAAGGTTATATCATTTAAAAATAATAACCTATTAGCAATTACTGCATATCCTCGAACTCTAAAAGCTATTAAAAAGTTAATAGATAAGATAGAGAGAGGGGAGAGTAAAAGAAGTAAAATTATTACACTACAGAATGCCTATGTCAAAAATATATATCCAAACATTCAGATGATGGCAAAGAGTCTATTTCCTCAAGATATTATAAGTGAGAGAGTATCTGTTATGAAAGATGAGAATAGTAACTCAATTATATTGGTAGGAAATAGCAGAAATATAGAGAAGCTAAGTAGATATATAAGGGAGCTTGATGTTAAGGGGGAAGATGAGGATAGACAGAAGATGTATGTTATTCCTCTAAAGAACTCCGATGTTCGTGAGATGGAGAAGATTCTATCTAAACTTCTTCCACAGATGACGGGAAATCTCTCAAGTGGTTCTATCCACGCCATAGTAAAGGGTGCTAAGGTTCCAATTAGGAGAAACTCTCCAATTCCCCGAAAAAATAAAAAGGTTAAAAAGGCTGTTATTGCAAGTGATATAGAGAGGAATGCACTCATAGTCTTAGCAAATCCAGCTCAAATTGCAAATATTAGAGAGACTATTAGAGCCTTAGATATTGAAAAACCACAAGTCTATATTAGGGCAAAGATTGTTGAGGTAAATACAAATCTGGCAGAAAATATAGGTGTAAAGTATGGATTTAATGGTGGAGCTATCACCTCAAAGGGGATATTCTCTATTCTCTCAAGTTCAGGTGCTGCACCAATTGCAATATCGAGTGAACTCATGAGTTTTTTAAATCAGGGTGGCACAAAAACCATATATAATGATGCAGGTAATCCAATAGGGACAGAGACTACCAATAATTTCTCATTTGATACAGGGATTAAGCAGATTTTCTCTATGGGGGTTAAACTTGACCTATTAAAACAGAATGGAGCGGCACAGATACTATCTGAACCATCAGTATTAAGCACAAATAATAAAGAGTCAACCATCTATGTAGGGAGAACTCAATCTATCTTGACCCAATCTCAACAAAGCACTCAAGGCTCATCAAATATACTAAATAACTATAGTAGAGAGGATATAGGTATAACCCTAAAGGTTAAACCTCGACTATCCAGTGATAATAAGGTGGCACTTGAGGTTGAGACAACCATTGAGGATATAGTTCCGGGTTCAAGTGCTTCAGCAGATAGACCGACCACAACAAAGCGAAAAATAAAGACAAATGCAATAGTTAATAATGCGGAGACCATTATATTGGGTGGACTTATTAAAACTTCGACAGGAAAAAGCTTAACTAAGGTTCCTATCTTGGGGGATATTCCAATACTTGGCAAACTCTTTACATCTCAAGGTAATGCAAAGAGTAAGATAAATGTGGTCATATATCTCACACCATATATAGTTAAGAGAAGCACAGATTTGGTGACACTTAGAAAAAATCTGGAGGAGTTGGACTCCATTCAAGAGAAGTTTAATAGAATAGTTCTGAATGCCTTAGAGAAGAGGAGACTGGGAATAGAGGAGAAGAAGGAGCATACCACATTTGAGACAAAATCACGAGACTTCTTCTTAACAACGGAGAGAGATGAAAATTATGACTCAATTCCATATATTCAAGCAGGTGAAGAGAGTAGTGAGGATAGAGTAAGAAGTGAATCAATCTTAGATACAATTAGTCAGCCTAAGAAGCAGATTAATTTAGACCAGATTGATACAGGTATAGAGTATAATGAGGGGGTAACATTTAGTGAATAAGTTGCCATTTATCGAAAATATAGATTTAGAACCATATTGGAGTGATGATATAAATAACTCTCTTGCAATGAAACACCATCTTCTATTTGCATATCTGCAGGGTAGAAAATGCACTATTATAGAGCGAGAGACTATGGCAATGGCACTAAACTATCTATCTAAATTGGATATAGATTATCCCATTATTGAGGTTGATAAGGATAGCTTTAAGAGATTAGAGAATAAATTTCTGGAGATTAAAACAGGTAGTGAGTTTGATTCTATTGCTACAAATAGCAGTGATGATATTATTGAGGTTGAGTCTGACCTATTGGATTTTATACGAAACTCTCAAGATTTACTCTCAAATGAGGAGTCGGCACCGGTTGTAAAACTTGTAAACTCACTCTTCTTTCAAGCCATAAAGAAGGGGGCAAGTGATATTCATATAGAGACACTTGAAAAGAAGGGTGAGGTTAGATTGAGAATTGACGGAGCATTAAAAAAACATCTCGATATAGATAAAAATATTACAGGGTTGGTTATATCACGAATTAAGGTCATCTCAAACTTAGATATATCAGAGAAGAGGGTTCCACAAGATGGGAGAACACAAGTTACAATCGCAGGAAAGAGTTTAGATATTAGGGTCTCTGTGCTTCCAACCTACTACGGCGAGAGGGTTGTTATGAGAATGCTTATGCAGAGTGAACATATTCCCACCCTACAGAGTCTTGGATTTTCCAAAGAGATAACAGAGGATTTAAATAAACTCCTAACCCACCCACACGGAATGATACTTGTAACAGGTCCTACAGGTTCGGGAAAATCAACTACACTCCACGCATGTCTGCAACATATTGCAACTCCAGATAAAAATATTATTACAGTAGAGGATCCAGTTGAGTATAATGCCCAAAATGTAAATCAGATTCAGGTAAATGCTAAGGTGGGACTTACATTTGCGACAGGACTTCGCTCTATATTGAGACAGGACCCAGATATTATTATGGTGGGGGAGATTAGAGATAGTGAAACGGCAGATATTGCACTTCGCTCCGCCTTAACGGGTCACTTAATGCTCTCTACTCTCCATACAAACGATGCAACCTCTGCACTTAGCCGTCTAATGGATATGGGCATTGAAGAGTTTTTAATATCCTCTACACTCTTGGGGGTATTAGCTCAACGACTTACAAGACAACTATGTCCATCTTGTAAGGAGCCAACCCAACTATCTCCAGTCGTTATAGATGAGTTATCTCTACCAACAGATTGCACATACTATAAGGCTAAGGGGTGTAAAGAGTGTGACTATACAGGATATAAAGGAAGGAGAGCAGTTGGAGAGCTTTTCATTATGAATGATGAGATTAGGAGTATGATGAAAGATGGTCTGAATGACCACCAGATTAGACAGAGAGTAAAGGAGGCGGGAATGCTAACTATTGCAGATAAACTCAAGGAGATGTTAATTAATGGAGATACATCTTATGAAGAGGCTATTCGTATTGGAATTATGGAGGATTAATTATATATTTAATAGTTAAAAAGATATAATTTTATAAAAATTAAATACTTTAGGTAAAATATAATTATGCAACTTTTAAAATTTCTATTTGGTATCATTTTAACTCAGATAATAACTGTATCATTACTATTACTATCGCCAGATAATATCACAACAATAGGTATTCTCCGTATAGCAATCCCTCTACTATTTATAGCTCTTATTATATCCTTTTGGTTTACTACAATGTCTAAATCCTATAGCCAAGAGGCTATTAATAAAGTAAAAGAGAGTTTTGCCTCTGAAAGGGAGAAGATTCGTCTAAGTGCAGAGGAGGAGAAGAGGCGTATAGAGAAAGAGGTTCAGAAGGAGGCGCAGAGGAGTATTGTTAAAGAGGCAACCTCAACACATGCAAAAGCCAATTTTAAAGTAGGGGTTGCATTTGCAGGGGTTCTCGGTATTGGAGCTCTATTTGTATTTGCTCAAATGGTGACAGTAGGACTACTCGCAATGAGTGCTACCGGGGGAGCTATTGGTGGATACTATTTGAGAGGTAGAAGAGAGGCTAAATTGAAAGAGATTTCCAATAGTAATCCCGATGTAAAAGTTATTGACACTATAAAGCGACCTCCTCAATTAAAAGATGGCTCTTAAAGATATAGTCCAAAAATCAATTTAACTATACAAAAGTATAAAAATCATATAATAATAGTAAAGATAAGAGTAAAGGATAATCGATGTTAATGCAAGAATATGCAGACTACTATACTGTTGAAGATTATCAATATTGGGAGGGGGATTGGGAGTTGATTCATGGATTTCCTTATGCTATGGCTCCATCTCCTATGTTTACACATCAAAATATAAATATGAAAATAGCAAGACAATTAAGTGAAAAACTTGATAGTTGTCCAAAATGTCAAGCTGTTTTTGAGATGGATTGGGAAATTTCAAGTGATACGGTTGTTAAACCGGATATGATTGTTATATGCTATGAGCCGGATGAAAAACTTACTAAAAAACCTGAACTTATTTTTGAAATTGTCTCTCCCTCAACCGTAAAACGAGATGAAATACTTAAATTTGAACTTTATCAACATGAGGGTGTCTCTTACTACACTATAGTCTATCCTAAAAAAAATATTGCTAAGGTTTATAAACTAAAAGATGGACGATATATAAAAGTAGATGATTTTTCAGATGAAACTTATAATTTTAATATAGATGAGTGCAATATAGATTTTGATTTTTCTAAAATTTGGAGGATTAGATAT
>JALWZK010000217.1 GCA_027002665.1 Campylobacteraceae bacterium
GGTAGTGTGAAAGGTAGGAAAGAGAGGTGATTAAAGAGAGAGTAACTCTCTTTTATAGTTAAACTAACTCAATAATTGCCATTGGAGCTGCATCACCTCGACGCATTCTTGTCTTAATAATTCTAGTATATCCACCATTTCTATCTTCATACTTTGGTGCAATCTCAGTTACAAGTCTATTTGTAGCCCTTTTATCTTGAAGTAGTGCAAAAACTGCTCTATGTGCATTCTCTCCACTCAAAGCTTTTGTAATAAGTTTCTCAAAATATCTACTTAACTCTTTCGCCTTTGGTAGAGTTGTTTCAATTCTCTCACTTTTAATTAAAGCTATAGAGAGATTTTTAAGTAGAGCAGCTCTATGGGCAGAGGTTCTACTCAATCGTCTATATCCATGCTTATGTCTCATTCTAAATCTCCTTTATTTTTTTGAACTCTCTTTTAGTTGCTCGATTTTTTTAATAAGAGCAGTTCTTGTGCTATCTGGTAGTTCAAAATTTTCACCATAACCCAGACTATCTAAACATTCAGCTATCTCATCAAGTGATTTTCTACCGAGATTTTTAATATTTTTTATCTCATTTCTACTCATCAATACAAGTTCACCGATATATTGTATTCCTGAGCGGTCAAGTGAATTAAATGACCTTGCAGAGAGTCCCAATGAGTCTATCTGTATTAAATATGGTTTAAGTTCACTATCATCTGTCGCTCTCTTTACCGGTGTTGCATTTATCTCAACATCTAAGACCCCATTAAATACAGATAACTGCTTATACATGGTCTCTAATGCATTTGTAAAAGCATCTACCGGTGAGATTTGTCCATCTGTCTCTATATCAAATATAATCTTTTCATAGTTTGGATTATCCTCGACCAGAACATTATCTATTCTATAGTTTGCCTTCTTTACAGGAGTAAAAAATGCATCTAATGCGATAGCGTCATCTTCTATCTCATCTCTTAAATCTTCACTCTGAACATAACCTAAGCCTTTTGCAATCACTACAGTAAAGTTAAGTTCTGCATCTTCATTTAGGGTTGCCAAGAAGGCTTGAGGATTAACAACATCTATCTCACTGGTTATTAGGTCAGATGCAATAATATTTCTATTTCCAGAAAATCTATAATTTACCTTAGCTCTCTGAACACCTTCTGGAAGTTTAAATCTAATATTTTTAAGATTGATAATAAATACAGCTACATCCTCATGCATTCCACGAATACTATCAAACTCATGAGATGCACCCTCAATCTTTACTGAGATTGGGGCATAACCCACAGAAGAGCCCAAGATAAGTCTTCTTAAGGGGTGTGCCAAGGTGATAGCATAACCACTCTCAAAAGGGTAGGCAATAATTTCACTTCTATTTTCACCAATCTCATTCACCTCAACTCGTTCAGGTAGAGATGGTGCTATCTTAATCTTCTTCATTTTTGCCTCTCTTATTTCTCAATTACTATTTGGAGTATAGCTCAACAATTAATCTCTCTTCTACAGGAATTGAAATCTCTTCTCTCGCAGGAACTCTACTAAAGATACCGAAGAGTTTATCTTTTTCAACATCTACCCACTCGACCATACCTGTTTGATTAGTAAGCTCCATAGCTCTAACTATTTGAGAATTTGTCTTACTCTTCTCTTTAACCTCAATCTTTTGACCGGGTTTTACTCTATATGATGGAATATTGACCCTTTTACCATCGACTAAGATATGTCCATGGTTTACAAGTTGTCTTGCAAATCTTCGTGTCGTTGCAAAACCCATTCTATAGACTACATTATCAAGTCTCTGCTCAAGTAGTTGAATAAGAATTGCCCCTGTATTTCCCTCTTTTCTATTAGCCTCTTTAAATAGAGTTCTAAACTGCTTTTCACTTACACCATACATAAATTTAGCTTTCTGCTTCTCTTGAAGTTGCTCTGCATATTCGCTAATCTTTGCTCTTCTCTGACCGTGTTGTCCCGGTGGGTATGGTCTCTTCTCTAAAGCCGATTTTCCTGCAAGTCTTCTCTCGCCTTTTAAGCCGAGATCAACACCAAGTCGTCGCTCTAATTTTTCAACTGGACCTCTATATCTTGCCATATTTTATACCTTTAAACTATTTTATTAAAAATATTCAAAGGGCAACCGTAAAGAGTTGCCCCAAGTAGCCCTTACTGCTATATTAAACCCTTCTCTGCTTAGGAGGACGACAACCATTATGAGGTAGAGGAGTAATATCCTTTAACCATGTTACCTTAATACCCTCTGTTGCCCCGATTGACTTAACAGCAGTATCTCTACCAGAGCCGGGTCCTTGGACTTTGATACCAACCTCTTTAATACCATGCTCCATCGCCTTTTTCATAGCATCAGCTACCGCCTCTGTTGCCGCAAATGGAGTTGATTTTTTACTACCTTTAAAACCTAATGCACCTGCGCTACTCCACGCAATAACATTTCCCATCTCATCAGTTACTGTAATTACCGTATTGTTAAAAGTGGCAGCAACATACACTACACCCTTAGCAATATTTTTTTTAACTCTCTTCTTAGCCATATATTACCTCTTATGCTGCACCAACTGTTTTTCTTTTACCCTTGCGAGTTCTAGCATTTGTTTTAGTCTTTTGACCTCTAACCGGGAGACCTTTTCTATGTCTCAATCCTCTATAGTTACCCAAATCCATAAGAGCTTTAATATCCATAGTAACCTTTTTTCTTAGGTCTCCTTCAACCATAAAGTTCTCATTAATCTCATTACGAATCAATGCCACTTGTGCGTCTGTCAATTCATATACTCTAGTATTATAGTCAATACCTGTTGCATCAAGAATCTTTCTTGAACTATATACTCCAATTCCATAGATATAAGTTAGAGCATACTCTATTCGCTTTTTCTTAGGTAAATCAACACCTGCAATCCTTGCCATGTCTATCCTTGTCTCTGTTTATGTTTTGGATTTTTACAAATAACTCTCACGATACCTTTTCGTTTAATTATTTTGCAATCATCACACATCTTTTTTACTGATGGTCTAACCTTCATTGGTGACTCCTTGTGTGGTTTTATGCACCTATAGATGCGTCTGGTTAATTGATGTCAAATTAACCAACTCTTATATAACTGGTGCCTATTATATAAAAGTTCTTCACGCAGTATCCTAAAAACTAATTTAGGGTGCGAATTTTATCTAAATTTTAATTAGATAGTGCTAAATATGTCTATCTTTTTCCAAGAATACATCAATAGATATTGCCTCAAAATTTCCATCAATCTCCTTCTTTATCTCAATTCCCCTAACTCCAACATATTTCCGCACAACTTCAACTATCTCTTTTTTTAAATTATTTATAAATGGGTATGTCTGATTTCCTCCTCTATCAGACATAATAGCGATGCTTAATCTATCTTTTGCCACAGAAGCACTTCTTCTTTTCTTCCAAAAATCGAACATTATCTAAATATTCCTGCCAGTTTTCTAAATAAGCCGGAGTCGGCAACCTCAACATCTTTCATATCTATCTTTTTTCCACATAGACGAGCTGCTATTCTCTTATAGGCTTGACCCGCGACAGAGTGTTTATCTAATATTATAGGTTTACCCTGATTTGAAGCATCAATTACTCCACTATCTTCAGGGACCTTGCCAACAAGTTTAATATTTAAAATGTCCAAAATATCATCACTCTTTAACATCTCACCACTCTGAACCATCTCTGGGACAATCCTATTGATAATAAGATATTTAGCAACCTCTCCTCCCTCTTTAACCTTTTGAGATTTAGAATCTAATATCCCAATGGCTCTATCTGCATCTCTAATAGATGATACCTCTGGATTAACAACAATAATGGCCGCATCTGCAAACTCTATTGTGTGTTCAAATCCACTCTCAATCCCTGCAGGGGAGTCCAATATCACATATTCAAAATTCTCTTTTAACTCCTTTACCAATTTTTGAACCTTCTTAGAGTTTAAGACTCGCTTATCTTTACTCTGTGAAGCGGCCAGAAAACGGAGATTATCATTTACTTTACTCTTAATCAATGCCTGTTTTAGAGTTGCTTCTCCGTCCATAACCTGAACTATATCATACACGACACGATTTTCTAAACCTAAAATCATATCTAAGTTTCTCTGCCCTATATCAAAATCGACAACGGCACATCTCTTTCCATTCATAGCTACGCCCAGACCAAGATTGGCTACTGCTGTAGTCTTACCTACGCCACCTTTCCCACTAATTACTGCTATTACGATACCCAATTCATCTCCTTTTTAAAAACGGGATTAATAACTATCTCTTCACCCTTTAACTCTACCCTATTTAATCTATCTTCCAAAAATTTATTATCAATCTCAACGCCATGAAATATTACATTTGCCTTAGGTGAGGTCATTATTATCATAAAATTCCCATCACACCTAATTGAACCCTCGACCAACTCTGTAATAATTAAATTACCGGTAGTATATATGCTTGCTCCACTATTCACTCTATTTAGTAGTAGTAAATCTCCATCTATCTCTATTACTCTACCACTACGGACAATCTCATCTATTACACTTAGATTATTTTGAAGTCTATTTGAGAGTCTTTGTAGCTCTGTTTGAGCAATAATCCTATCTATATCATATTCCCTTTTTTGAGCAGAAAACTCCTTTTCAATAGCTCTCCTTGATCTTCCTCTTGGAAGTTTAATATTATTGATAAAAGTTAAAGATTTTGATTTTAGATACTCTTTAATATTTTGACTTAAATAACCATTTATAACAATAAGATGGTCCTTAAAAAGAGCATAATTTGTATTAAAAAAAGAGATAAACCTCTCTTCATCATCTATACTACACTCATAAACCTTAACTGAATACTGTTTACTTTGCAAAATAGACTCCCTAATATGTTATAATCTATGATATATTACCATTTTATCCTTTTTCTATTAATAATCTGATTAAATGGAGGAATCTTTATACTATTTTTTCTAATATTTGATATACTCTCAAACATGCAAAA
>JALWZK010000218.1 GCA_027002665.1 Campylobacteraceae bacterium
ATTGAGAGAGAGGCAGAGAGATTTAAGAGATTTGATATATCTCCAACAGGACTTCTATCAGGGAAAAGAGTAATTATGGCAGATAACACAGCTGGATTAATAGAACAGAAATATAATAGAGATATAGCTCAAAATGGCTTAAGAAGATATGCGTGGGTTAAACCCTTAGATATAGAGAGTAGATATATAGAGGAGAAAGCCCACTATGAGTTGGAGTTTTTTCTACCAAAAGGCTCTTATGCTACTACTCTTTTGGATACATTGCGAGGAACTTAATTAATTTATAATTTGATTAAACTAAGATAGTATCTTAAATAGTAGTAGGCAACCTTAGCATAGGCAGAAAGATACTCTAAAGGGTATTTTCTTTTTAATTTAGGATTTTGAGTAAAGATATTATTTAGAGCATCTTTCATCTCTACTCCCCATCTATCTATCTTCTTCGTGGTTAGTGAGTTGGAGAGTTTTCTATATTTTATAAGAGGTTCTCTCTCCACTCCCACTCTATATCTGGACATTATTTGCATAAATAGGTCAAAATCGGGTGAGAACTCCATTTTGGTATTAAACTCTATGGGAATGTTGTTTCTAATAACAACACTCTGCATATTGACCTCATACCGTTTTAGTTGAGATGGGAAAACATATCCTGTTGTAGCTTTTGGTAAATCTCGATTTATCTCTTTTCCGTTCTCATCTATCCATATAGCTCCACTATAACACATCTGTAAATCTGGATTACTATCTAAGAGAGATATTTGTCTCTCTAACTTATCCTGAAGCCATATATCATCTGTATCGAGGAATGCAAGATACTCCCCTTTACACTTTTGAAGTCCAAAATTTCTCGCTTCACCAAGCGGGATATTCCTATCAGTCTTAAAATATTTTATCTTCTCATCATAACTTAATACTATCTCTTTAGTGCTGTCTGTTGAGCAGTTATCAATAAATATTATCTCCCAATCTTTAAAAGTTTGATTATAGATGCTATCTATTGCCTCTCTTAGATACTTTTCAGAGTTATATCCATTCATTAATATTGATACTTTAACCATAATTACTCTCTAACAGTGTAAAAATATTCTCTATCTCACTCTCAAATTTCTCTGAAAATTCAAAATCTATAACTCTTTTGAGTTTACTATTATCGACTATTAAATCTAAAGGTCTGGTTCTATCCTCTCTATTTATAACAATATTTATATCCTCTCCATATCTCTTTTTATATATCTTCTGAACCTTCTTAGCAAGATATAGTATATTATAACTCTTTTTTGAACTTAGATTAAAGATACCACTCTCTTTAAAATAGAAACTCCTCTCTACTACTCTACATACATCACCCATCCAGATAAAATCCCTCTTTGCCTCTCCATTACTATTTAGAACAATTTTTCTATATAGATAGGCAGATTTTACTAAATCATTCAATACAAGATACCATTTGGTTGTAGAGAAAGATTTTGGAGAGCCATAACTATTTGTCAATCTAAATATTATATAGGGAAAGTTAGATAGGTTCAGATAATACTCTGCAAATAGATGTGTTAAAGCATAATCATTTTTAGGTTGTGGTGGAGTGGTCTCATCTATTATTCCGTCTGTTGCTCCATATATATGAAATGTGCTAAGATATATAAAATTTTTAAGACTCTTATCTTTAAAAACTTCGATAAGGTTTCGTGTTCCAAGAGAGTTTACTATGAGTGCTTTTCTAAAGTAGTCCTTATGAAAATGCTCATTGTAACTTGCTGTATGTATTAGATAATCAAACTCTAAATATTTTAATTTATCTTTTAACTCATCTAAATCGGTAATATCAGCTTGAATAGTTTTATAGATAAAACCATCTTTGATATTTTTCGATAGAATATATACATTATAACCCTGTTTGGTAAAATATTCGCTAAACCATAGTCCTAAATTTCCAAAGCCACCTGTAATTAAGAGTCGCTTACCACTCATAATTAATCTTTGAAAGTTCTAAGCTCTCCACCTCATAGGGGTCATGTTGCAGATTTGCAATATTTAGAATTATATTATTATCTTTTAACCCTTTAAATGCAAAATATAGTTGTGGATTAATAGTTAATCTCTGATAGTTTGTAGGAGATAGTATAACTGTCGAGAACTTTCTTGTTATCTCATCATATATTACAAACTTTACCCTTCCAACAATTACCACTAAGTTTAGAGTCATTCTATGGTGTTTCTTCCAACCTTTAATTTCACCATGGTTAATAGTGGTAAAATATGCCTCTCCAAATCCTCTATACCCAATATCATTACTCTTCATTACATGATATATATCACCTTTTGGATTAAAAATTCTCTTTAAAGGTGTTAAAATTACTCTGTTGTCCATATCAATCCTCCCTCTTTTGCTATATTTTCATACTCTTCTATCTGCTTGATAGTTTTTTCATATATATTAACATCTTTTTTATAAAAATCATAATACCATTCACTTGTAAATCTAATTGTATCACTATATTTTAGACTACTCTGCCACTTAAGGTAAACAAGCGACTTATCACAATTCAATTTTAATAGCCCCGCCTCATGAAAAGGGATATTCTCCGTAACTCTAAAGGCGAGAGAGCCATCTTTAAAACTCCAATATTGACTTAAATCTCCAATAAGTTCGACTACAGTATGGTTCTGCTCCGCTTTTGGACCAAAATTAAATGCCTCTCCTGAGAGAGAGCTATCGTCGCTTAAAGCTTGAGCCAACCTTAAATATCCACTTAGAGGTTCCAATACATGTTGCCAAGGTCTCGTAGCTTTTGGACTTCGTATCTCTACCGCCTCTCCCCTACTCCAAGCTCTCATACAATCAACTACAACTCTATCCTTTGCCCAATCTCCACCACCAATTACATTACCGGCTCTACCGACTGCCAATTTTATATTTGAGTTATTAGATTTAAAAAATGAGTGGTAGTATGATTTTATAACAAGTTCAGCTCCACCCTTACTTCCACTATATATATCTTTTCCACCTATGGCATCAATCTCTCTATATCCCCACACCTGCTCTATATTGTCATAGACTTTATCACTTGTTATCATAATAGCTATACAGTTATGGTTAGATAGCCTTAAAGCCTCTAAGATATTGGCTGTTCCCATTATATTTGAGGATATTGTCTCTATTGGATTGGCATAGGATAGAGATACAATAGGTTGGGCAGCAAGATGAAATATAAAATCTGGCTTTTCACTACCGATAATCTCAACTACTCTATTTAAATCTCTAAGATCCTCTCTATAATCTTTTATCTTATCTTTTAACTCCAATACCTCAAATAGAGATGGATTAGTAGGTATATCCTTAGATACCCCCACAATATTAGCTCCCAACTTCAAAAGCCAAGTGACCAACCAACTCCCTTTAAATCCGGTATGTCCCGTTATTAGAACTTTTCTACCTCTAAATATACTATTAAACAACTCTCAACTCCAAACTCTCCATGGGGCACTATTATTATCCCATAGAGCATTTAAATCTTTTTTATCTTTTAAACTATCCATAGGTCTCCAAAAGCCTCTATGTTTAAATGCAATTAACTCTCCATCTTTTGCTAAATTCTCCAATGGCTCTTTCTCAAACATAATACTATTATCATCTGGGATATACTCAAACACCTCCGGTTGGCATACAAAGAACCCCGCATTTATCCAAGCCCCATCTCCTTTGGGTTTCTCCTTAAATACCCTCACAAGATTGTTTTCATCAATATCCAAGGCACCAAATCTACCCTCCGGCTGTGTCGATGTCATTGTAACTATCTTTCCATTTTTTTTATGAAAGGAGATAAGTTCATCTATATTTATATTACCTACACCATCACCATAGGTTAGCATAAATGGCTCATTGCCTATAACTCTCTTAGCCTGTTTAACCCTTCCACCTGTCATTGTGTTTAATCCTGTATCGAGAAGAGTTACTTTCCAAGGCTCACTAAAGTTACTTAAGACCTCCATTTTATTATTTTGTAAATCTATAGTTATATCGCTCTGATGTAAAAAGTAGTTTGCAAAATACTCTTTTATATAGTAACCCTTATACCCCAACAGAACCACAAAATCATTATATCCATAGTGTGAATATATCTTCATAATGTGCCACAGAATTGGTTTTCCACCAATCTCTACCATAGGTTTGGGACGAATATCTGTCTCTTCCGATATTCTTGTTCCAAATCCTCCTGCCAATAATACCACCTTCAAACTCTAATCTCCTAAATCAAATGCCCTTACAATATTCTCTCTATTTGGCTCTACAAAAAAGTTATCTCTATACCATTTTGATATTTTATCTATCCTATCTCTATTTTTATCTCTATACTCTATTAATCTATTATATATAGTCTCTATCTCATCTGGATTAAAAACTATATCCCAAATCTCACCCCTTCCATAATCTGCCAATGGATTTGAGGTTAGATTATCTCTACTTGCTACAATAATAACACTAAGTCCACAGCTTACCGCCTCAACTGCTGTGCCTGAAGCTGTTGATATTACAATATTACCTCTATGAAATAGCTCATATATATTACTATCTACAATCTTAATATTATCCTTTATGCCCTTAAAATGGGCAGTATTAACAGCTGGGTGGCTCTTAAATAACACATTTTTCAAACTACTTACCATTGATAACATATATTTTGTATCATTTAAAAGATAGGAGCCTAATAGTAAAATACCATTCTCCTCTTTTTCTCTCTTAAATTTAAATAGTTCTGCATATCTAAAGGAGACTCCAAGCCTATATTTAACCTTTTTTCTCTCTTTAAGATAATGTTTTCCATTTACTAAAACGAAGTGAGGAGATGATAACATCTCAAAATCAATATCATCTATATATGAGTTTAGATATGTCTCATAGTTTAAATATAGTTGTAAGGCATATATCTTAATACTATTATTCTCTCTTCTAACTCCATAATTAAAACTCCTCTCAATAGTCTGAAACTCACTCCATGAG
>JALWZK010000219.1 GCA_027002665.1 Campylobacteraceae bacterium
AAAATAGGGTGTTCTGCTGTGGCTTCTAAATCTTTTATTCGACCATTTATATTTAATTTTATTATATTTTTCGCATAATCTCTAACAAAAACTTGACTAACTTTTCTAAATCTATTTTTATGGGTAAGAACAATATCTCCTATATCAATTTTATCAATAGCTTTATATCCTTGAATTGTTCTTACCTTTGTCCCTTTTCTAAAACAGCTACTAAGCTGATGCCGTGGGGTTCTTCCATTACTAAGAGTAGGAGTTGCCACCATTACCTCAAATTTACTTATAATATCATAGAATTTTTTTGCCCAATAGTCTCTATCTTTCTCATTTTGAGCTAAGAACATAGCCACAGCCATAAATAGGTGTTGTGGCAATTCAATAGGGTTTCCATTATTATCTTTTAGAAGGTATCTATCATATAGTGTCTTTATACCTAAGTAGGTAAATTGTAAATCTCTTTCAGGTCTTATATAGCTATTTAGCTCATCAAGGTCATACTTATCTTTTAATCCCAAAACAATTTTTCCCTCTTTTTCACCTCGTATAAAGTAGTCT
Organism: Campylobacteraceae bacterium; assembly: GCA_027002665.1. GTDB lineage: Bacteria > Campylobacterota > Campylobacteria > Campylobacterales > Sulfurovaceae > UBA1140. The sequence continues at coordinate 553 of JALWZK010000219.1, forward strand.
CTCAGATGAGTATATCCGGTAAATCTGCTAACTTTATGATATAGGTCATATAGAAATAGTCTCGATGCGACAAATGTCCAATCTGGTCTATCTATATCTATCTTATCCACAGCAGTCTTTATCATCGTCTGTTGAATATCTTCAGAGCTTATCATATCTCTAAATTGTAGCTTTGCATCAACCTCCAATTCGCTCTGACTAACCTCTCTTAGACCAGCAACAGCATCGGCTGTATATTTTTGAATTTTTCTAATATCCAATGTCTCAACACGACCATCCCTCTTTACAACCCTAATCATATATACTCCTCCTCCTTACTTAAATACTCTTTTAAAAATTTTATCTATATTTTTTGTATAGTAGTCATAGTTAAAACAGTCTCTAATCTGCTCTTCAGTTAAATAGTCTCTTAACTCTCTATCTGCCAATAGATACTGTAAATATAGTGGTTCCCCCTTATCATTTACTGTAGGTTTCCCCTCCTGTATCTCCTCCCAAACTCTCATAGCATTTCTCTGAACAATCTTATAGGCATCTTCTCTACTAACCCCTGCTTTTGGTAACTCCAATAGAACTCTTTGAGAAAAGACCAATCCACCGGTTAAATTTAGATTTTTTATCATATTTTCAGGCATAACAGTCAATTTGGAGATAACTCCATTAAATCTATGCAACATAAAATCGGTAGTGATAAAACTATCTGGTAGCCAAAATCTCTCTGTCGATGAGTGAGATATATCTCTCTCATGCCATAGTGCAACATTCTCCATAGCAGGAATGGCATAAGCTCGTATAATTCGAGCAAGTCCTGTAATATTCTCCGTTAAGATAGGGTTTCTCTTATGTGGCATAGCAGAGCTTCCCTTTTGACCCTTAGCAAAAAACTCTTCAGCCTCATAGACTTCAGTTCTCTGCCAATGTCTAATCTGAACTGCAAACTTCTCTATGGAACTTGCAAGAAGGGCTAAGGCTGTTGCCACTCTCGCATATCTATCTCTCTGAATAACTTGATTTGAGATGGGTGCCGGTTTTAATCCCAACTCCTCCATCGCATACTCTTCAACTTTCATTGGTGCATGGGCAAAATTTCCCATAGCTCCACTAATCTGTCCTACAGATATAACCTTTAGAGCCTCTTTAAGATTTTTAAGATGTCTCTTCATCTCATCATACCATACAGCAAGAACTAATCCGAAGGTGATTGGCTCTCCATGAATACCGTGACTTCTGCCCACCATTAGAGTATATTTATGCTCTTTGGCTCTCTTTTTAATGGATTTCATAACCATCTTTACATCTTTAATGACTAACCGTAGGGAGTCTCTAATCTGAAGTGCAACGGCAGTATCGACCGTATCGGAACTTGTCATTCCATAGTGAAACCATCTACTCTCTTCACCGAGACTCTCTGCAACGGAGGTTGTAAAGGCGATTAAATCGTGTCTTGTGACTGCCTCAATCTCATCAATCCTCTCAACCGAAAAGGAGGCATTTTGAATAATCTTTTCAGCATCATCATCGGGGATTAAACCCAACCTATTCCAAGCCTTGACAACTGCCAATTCAACAGCTAACCACGCCTGATATTTAGCCTCCATTGTCCATTTGCTACTCATCTCTTCTCGTGCATATCTCTCTACCATAATCCTTCCTATCGCTTGACTGTTATATTTTTATGATAAAATTCTACCCAAATAGAGTTATAAAGAGGTGAAGATGCCATTTACAAGAGAGACCTACTATATAGATAAACCCATTAAATCTTTTCTCTTTCTTATGAAAAAATTTAATTTTACACAGGCCCAGGCCCAGAGATTTATCTCCAAAGGTCGCTTAATTGTAAACGGAAAACCTCTATTGGATAAAGCCTCAATAGTAGTTGGAGAGGTGGAGATAGTTAGATTTAATCCAATAACAAAGGGGATAAAACCGATATTTGTTAATAGAAATTTTGCCATTTTTGATAAACCATCAGGCATTATAACCCACCCAAATAAGATGGCGACAGACTACTCAATGTTAGATGAGATTCGCTACCACTTTGGACAAAATGCAAATGCTACACATAGAATTGATATGGAGACATCAGGACTTCTACTTGCAAGTAGAGATAAGAGTAGTGAGAGATTTTTAAAACTCTCCTTTGAACAGAAGAGAATTAAAAAACAGTATTTAGCGTGGGTAAAGGGTAGAGTAGAAAGGGAGTTTATTGTGGAGGAGCCAATTAAAATCAGAGATGACTACTCCACTTCAAAACATAAGGTGGAAATTTCAATAGATGGAAAATATGCCAAGACACATTTTAGACCATTGAAATATAATAAAAAATTAGATATTTCACTAATTGAAGCCACTCCATATACAGGGCGAACACACCAAATAAGGATACATTTATTTCATGTGAAACATAGTATTATAGGTGACCCTCTATATGGAACTGAATTTAATATTGCAAAATTATACTTAGAGGGGAAACTCTCAAAAAGGGATAGATTGGAGGCGACAGGAGCTAATAGATTGATGTTACACGCCAATAGGTTAGAATTTTCTTATATAAATAGATATAAAATAGTATCCAAAGTTGATTTTTCAAAATGGAGGAGTGTTTGAGGAGTATATTACTAATTATAATAGCAATTTTTTATATTGGGTGTGGAGTAACACCATCAAATGAGTATAAGCCCTATCTATATGAACTCTTTACTACTCAATATTTCTGGGCAGATAAGGTTCCAAGACATGTAGCTTACTACAAATATAACTCTCCTCAAGAGATGATAGATGACTTAAAATATAAACCCAAAGATAGATGGAGTATGGCCGTTACAAAAGAGCAGAATAGCAATTTTTTAAATCAAAAATCGGTGGGATTTGGTTTCTCTTTTAGAGTAATAGATAATAAACTCATCATTATATATACAAGAATCGATTCACCTGCCGATAGAGCAGGGATAAAGAGAGGTGATATTATATTAAAACTTAATGGTAAAAAAGTAACTATAAATAGTCTAATAAGAGCTACAAAAGAGAGAAAAGAGGTTACCTTTTTAATATATAGACCAACCATAGATAAGAATATTACATTTAATCTAACGGCACAAGATTATAAATTTAAAGTCACACAGACATCTATAATAGATGACAATATAGGATATTTCAGATTGGACTCATTTACAGAGGAGGCGACAGAAGAGATAGATGGTGCATTTAACTTTTTTAAATCTCAAGATATAAAAAATCTTGTGATAGATTTACGATATAATAGTGGAGGCTCTCTAATTACAGCCTCAATACTCTTAGATAAACTTATGCGAGATATGGATAATGAGGTTCAATTTAAAATAGAGTGGAATAGCCAAAATCAGAATAAGAACCTTATATACCGTTTCGAGACAGATAAAAACTCTTTAGATTTAGATAAGATAGTCTTTCTGACAACGAGAGAGACAGCAAGTGCAAGTGAGTTGGTAATAAATGCACTTAGACCATATTTAGAGGATAATGTAGCCATTATTGGAGATAGAACCTATGGTAAACCCGTTGGAATGGAGGGAAAGAGTTATGGAAGATATATATTTTATCTTATAAATTTTGTAGTAAAAAACTCAAATGGATTTTATGATTATTTCGACGGATTGAAAGTCACTAAGGGGTGTTATACAAGAGATAACGATTTTTTACACCAGTTGGGAGATGCAAGAGAGAAACTTTTAAAAAAAGCTCTTCTCTATATAGATAGGGGGAGTTGTTAATTTATTATGCCTCTAAGATAGCACCACTACTCGCATTTGTGACCAATGCTCTATACTGTCTCAACCATCTACTCTTTAATGGTTTCACAATAGGTTTAAACTCTGCTCTTCTTCTTGCTATCTCTTCCTCACTAAGCTCCACTCTTAAGATATAGTTATCAACATCGATAAATATCTCATCTCCATCCTCTAAGAGTCCTATTACTCCACCTTCAGCCGCTTCAGGAGATATATGTCCAATACTAACTCCTCTTGTTGCCCCACTAAATCTTCCATCTGTAATTAGTGCCACTTTCTCTCCAAGTCCCATTCCTATAATGAGGCTGGTTGGAGCTAACATCTCCTGCATTCCGGGTCCACCTTTGGGTCCCTCGTATCTAATAACAACCACATCTCCAGCTTTAACTTTTCCATTGACAATTCCTTTTATCGCCTCATCTTGAGAGTTAAAACATACGGCAGTTCCTCTAAATACTCTATCCCCTATAATTCCAGCAGTCTTAATTACAGCTCCCTGCTCTGCTAAGTTTCCATATAGAATTGCAAGTCCTCCAACTTCGCTATATGGATTGTCTATAGTGTGAATAATATTGACATCTTTAATCTCACTATTTGAAATTCTCTCTTTTAAACTCTCTCCTGTAATAGTAAGATTATCTATTAATATAT
>JALWZK010000220.1 GCA_027002665.1 Campylobacteraceae bacterium
TAGCTATCAAGTGCTACTCAAACGATGAAGTACGGACTTTATAGATTTATATAGATTTTTAAAATCTATCTATACTTTTATATAGTTTTTTCTTGTCGGAACTATATTAAATCTCTCTTTTATATCTACAAATTTTGTAAAATTTCTAACAAAAAGGTCAACCAATTCGGGGTTAAACATTAATCCTCGCTCTCTTTTAATAATATCTAATGCCTCCATAACGGTAACTGTATTGGTAGTATATATTCTATGTATTGTCAATTTATCAAAAAAATCGACAAGAGATGCAATTTGAGCATAGATTGGTATCTCTGTCCCTTGCATTTTATATGGATAACCTGTTCCATCCCAATTCTCATGATGATAGAGTATTACCTTTTTTGCCATACTTATTAAGGTTGTCTCTTTAATATCCTCCAATATCTCTAAACCCAACTCTGGATGTTTTCTAAATATTTTACTATCCTCTCTATCCAACTGCTCTTTAGGTATTCGCAGAAGTCCTATATCATAAATTGACATACTATAATATAGATTATCTGCTTCTGTGCTATTTAATCCATGTAGGTATCCGAGAAGTTTTGCATACTCTCCCAATCTTTTGGAACTATTTTTATTATAAAATCCGCTCTCATGTGCCATATTTCCAAGTATATTTAAGAGCTGTTTTTGAGAGTTATCAATAATATCTATTGCATCTTTTAAATAGTTTAAATTATCTTTAGAATATGAATTTATATTACCTATTAAATCATTAAATCTTTTTATTCTTAACTGATTAAATACTCTAAGTTTTAACTCCTCTGGATTATATGGTTTCGAGATAAAATCGTCTGCACCCAACTTATAAGTTGTTGTCTTTTCATGTGATTTAGAGGTTACCACAATAACCGGTATTGAGGAGTAGTCTTTACTCTCTTTAAGTATTTTTAATAACTCTAAACCACTAACCTTAGGCATCATTAAATCCAACATAATAATATCTACCTGTTTACTCTTTACAATCTTTAAACCTTCCTCTCCGTCTGACGCTTGATATATATTTATATTTGGCATATCCTCAAATATAGCAGTGGCTAACTCTTGATTAAAGGCATCATCTTCCACACTTAGTAAACTAAACTCTCCTAACTCTTCTAATCTTTTCACTATTTCTCCTCCTCTTTTAATATAGGGGCTAAATCTTCTAAAAATTTACTACTTATTTTATCTATTTTTAAAAAATCTCCCTCTTCTGATATTTTTTGTAACTCTCCTGCAGTTAAGGCAAGTTTCTTTAATCCAAGATTTGATAGAACCCCTTTTATTGCATGATAGTTCTCTACAAGCTCTTTACTATTTTTATTTGCAAAATTGAGTTTTACTCTCTTTACATACTCAATGATACTCTCTCTCGCCTTATCATAGAGTCTCTTAGCCACAGTCTCATTAAAGTTATTTTGGAGATGATTAAGTGCCATCGCTTTAATATCTTCATTTAATTTTCTCTGTTTCTCTTCTCTCTCAATTAGAGGAACATCTCTATTCTCCTTAGATAGCTCTTTTTTAAATTCATTATTTATCAGTTTTAAAAGTTTTGCTTCAATATCCTGCTTATCGAGAGGTTTCTCTATAAAATCATTCATACCAGAGTTCTCGGCAGCCAACTTATCCTCCTTATATACATTGGCACTCATACAGATAATAGGGACATCTTTATTAAACTCTCTAATTCTTCTTGTTGCCTCCAATCCGTCCATTACCGGCATACGCATATCCATAAGTATTGCATCATAGTGGTTCTCCTTAACCTTTTGGACTGCTATTTCACCATTTTCGGCCGTATCACAAGTGATACCGAAGAAATTATCTAACATCTCCTTCTCATACTCTCTATTAATCTCTACATCTTCAACTATTAAAATATCAAGATTTGAGTAATCAACCTTAGCATTTTTACCAAAAAGTTCACTATCATAGGTCTCTTCAACCTCTTTAATAAATCTCTGATAAGATATTGGTTTATTTATAACTCTATCAAACTCCTTTAGATTTATATCATTATCTCTACTATCTACCAGTGCAATCAATTTTATATTTGGATTAATTGTTCTAAAGGTTCCAGCTATATAGTCTGTGCTATGTTTAAATGAGTCTATATCAAAAACCCCAATATCATAAAATTTTCCACTTGCTACCATGTGTATTAAAGCTGAGATTGTATCTTCTATCTTTATATCATGATTTTGAAAATTAACACCCAAATTGGCAAACTCCCTTGTTAAACTATCTATAAATGATGTCCTCTTAGAAAACATCATAATACTACTATTATTGAGGGCTTTTCCTATCTCCTTTTTCCTTGTCTTTTCAATAATAAGTGTAACTGTAAAACTACTACCTATCCCTTCTCTTGACTCCACAGTAATCTCCCCACCCATCATTTGAGCCAATTTTTGGGAGATATATAATCCGAGTCCCGTCCCTTGTGTCTTATCTGTCGATTGGAATGGCTCAAATAGTGTTTTTGCCACACTCTTCGGAATCCCACTACCAGTATCATCAACCTTAGCTACCAATTTATATCTATTATTATCTATATCCTCTAATGATTGAATATAAAATCTAATAGAGCCTTGATTTGTAAACTTTGTAGCATTTGAGAGTAGATTGATGAATATCTGTTTAACCCTCTTATCATCAACTTTTACTTTATACTCAGGCATAGGAATATCTGTAATTAACTCAACACCCTTTTTTAATCTTGAACGAATAAGATTTGCACAGTCATTTAAAATATCATCGAGGTCCACCTCCTTAGGAACCAAATCAATTCGATTATCTCCAATTTTTGCTACATCTAAGAGGTCGCTAACCAGTGCTAAGAGGTGATTTGAACTCTGCTCTATACTATTTAAATATCTCTTCTGTTTATTATTTAGTGCAGTATCTTCTAAGAGTTCACCATAACCTAAGATTGCTGTAAGTGGAGTTCTCAACTCATGACTCACTGAGGCTATAAATCTCTTCTCATTACTAAGTGACTCCTCCAACTCTCTATTTACTTGCGTTAAAAGGTGAGCCAACTTGAGTTTATCTTTGGTTGCTTTAATATATTTCTTTTCTAATTGATTATATTCAAGTTTTAAATCTTCTATATTTTTAATATTTTGAATTGACATATCTATTTTTCCTTTTCACTTAAAAGTGCTGTAACAAATGTTTCGTTATGGAAAGCATACCCACCGGGAAATGCACCTATCTCTCCATAGGCATAAAAACCAATTAGAGGAACTTTGGAACACTTATATGCTAACTCAATCTCTTTAACAGCGAGATTTCCCAATACCTGCTTTCTTGAACAACATGGAAATACTAATCCAATCTCCGGTTTAAAATCGGGTCTCTCCTGTAAAGCTTTATCTATACTGTTTCCAACATATTTTACAATCCCTTCACCTTGTGGTGCTGATATTCTAATTTTTGATTTCTCTTCGACATGTCCTGCAAATATTAGTGCATTCTTCTCCTCGTCAATCCCCAAAACAGCTCTATAGACAACCAATCCACTCTTCATCGTAACCTCCAGAGGATACTCTATCCCTATGGCTGGTATATCCTCATTATCGGTTATATTTAAATAGTCTTTATAGAAATCAATTGCCGGATTTCCATCGACCTCATATACTATATTATCTTCTGCTTTTGTTACAATTCTATCTTTTCCTATTCCAACCCACCCAAAGGCTCTTGAGCCTACAATATCTATCTTATCTCTATCCAATACTAAAGTTATAACTCCATGGTTGGAGAAGTTATCCTTAGAGAATACAAATGTCTCCTTCAATCTCATATCATCTCCAGCACTTCCACCAAATATATACTCAATTCCTTGATGTGTAAGCCCCTGTGTATAGGCATCATTATCAAAATCTAATCCCGATGTAATTGTAATAATAGCTGGATTTTTAAATTTATATTTTGCCCATATTCCAATATTTTTACCCATCTGAAAATATGAAGTCTCATTTTCAAGTGATGAGAATTTAAAAGCTAATGCCGTTGGATTTATATCTAAGAGCATTGCTACAATTGTTCCATCTACTTCATTAACTCCTAAGTTCTCATTTGCAAATATCTCCCCTGCTGTTGTAGAACCCATTACTATAAATTTATATTTCTCCAATCCTACAACCATCTTTTTAATATTGTGTTGAATAGATGAGTAGATAAATGCAACAGATGGATTAAATCCATCTCTAATAGCCATCTCTATCTTTTTCAATAGACTATCTATAGAGTAGGCATTTATAATCATATTCTTCATTATTTAATTCTCCTTTATATATTTACTTCTAAGCTCTACAAAATAGTCAAAATACTCCAAAAATGAGGTTAGAAGTCTTGGATTAAATCTTTTACCACTCTGTTTTTTAAAAAAGTTATATATATCATCTCTTGAGTTATTCTGTCTAAATAGAAGATTAAAAATCTCAATAAGATGAACAATTTGAGCATAGTCAGATATTGCATCTCCCTTTAACTCTTGCGGAACACCTGTCCCATTATAATTCTCTTTATGTTGAACTATAACTGCTTTTAAAATCTTAATAAATGGTGTCTCTATGGAGTTTTTAATAATTTGATACCCTTGATATATATACATCATATCATTTGTATTGTTGGATATACTCTCATAGGAGTTTCTAAATCTTTTCGATGAGAGCGAACCTATATTATATACCACACTACTGATATATATACTCTCTATATCCTGTTTACTATAATTTAAAAGCTCTGCAAAGGCTTTTACCAACTTGGCTGTAATTTTTACACTCTCATCTCTCAATGCTATAATAGAGGCAATTCCTCTAAACATCTCCTTTTGAGACCTCTCAATAGTCTCTATGTCAAAGAGTCTATTATCTTCTTTTTGGACTTTTTGAAGATTATCCTTTTTGCTCTCTTTAACCTTTTTCTCCTCTCTATTAAAC
>JALWZK010000221.1 GCA_027002665.1 Campylobacteraceae bacterium
CTTAAGTTTACTACCAATCTAAAAGAGGCATTAGATAACTCAAATATCTGTTTTATTGCAGTTGGAACTCCTATGGGAGAAGATGGAAGTGCCGATTTACAATATGTCTTGGCTGTTGCTAAATCTATTGGAGAGCTTATGACTCATGATATGTTTATTATAGATAAAAGCACCGTCCCTGTTGGAACTGCCGATTTAGTAGAAGCGACAATTCAACAAGAGTTAGATAGAAGAGGTAGTGATTTAAAATTTGATGTAATATCAAATCCAGAGTTTCTAAAAGAGGGTGATGCCATTAATGATTTTATGAAACCGGATAGAGTTATAGTTGGTGCTAAGAGTCAAAAGGCAATTGATATTATGAGAGAGCTATATGCACCATTTACAAGAAGCCATGATAGATTTATCTCTATGGATGTCAAGTCGGCAGAGATGACAAAATATACAGCCAATGCAATGTTAGCTACTAAAATATCATTTATGAATGAGATTGCAAATATATGTGAGAGAGTTGGTGCTGATGTAAATCTGGTTAGACATGGGATAGGGAGTGATAGTCGAATTGGATACTCATTTATCTATCCGGGGTGTGGATATGGTGGCTCATGTTTTCCAAAAGATGTTCAAGCATTAATAAAGATGGCAAAAGATTATGGATATAACCCCAAGATTCTCAATGCTGTAGAAGATGTAAATTTTGCTCAAAAGAGAGTAATTGCAAATAAAGTTATTGATAGATTTGGAGAAGATTTAGAGGGCAAAACATTTGCTATTTGGGGACTTGCATTTAAGCCAGAGACTGATGATATGAGAGAGGCTAGTTCTATTGTTGTTATTAATGAACTAACTAAAAGAGGAGCTAAGATTAGAGCCTATGACCCAAAAGCGATGAAGGAGGCAAAAGAGTTCTATCTAAAAGATAATAGAAATATTGAATATTTCAATAGTAAATATACAGTATTAACAGATTCAGATGCACTAATTCTATTGACAGAGTGGAAAGAGTTTAGAAGTCCAGATTTTGAAGAGATTAAAAAGAGATTAAAAAATCCTATTATATTTGATGGTAGAAATCAATATAATAAGCATAGTTTGGGTAATATGGGATTTGAATATTACCAAATAGGAGTCCAATCATGATGAGTAGTTGTGAGCTTTGTGGAAGTAGTGAAGATTTAAGAGAGTATAAGGTAGAGCCAAAGGAGGAGTTTATTACTATATGTGGCAGATGTGCATCTTCAATAGATGAGCCATCTAAGGATAGAAAACATTGGTATTGTTTAAATGATAGTATGTGGTCACAAGAGCATAGAGTTCAAGTTATGGCATATAGAATTTTGACAAAGTTAGGTTCTCAAGATATGGTTGATATGATGTATCTGGAGCCTGAAATTTTAGAGTGGGCAAAATATGGCTTGGAACAAGATGAGGTAGAGCCAACACGAGATTGTAATGGAACTATATTAAATGAGGGTGATAGTGTAACCATTATTAAAGATTTAGTGGTAAAAGGTGCTGGATTTACTGCAAAACAGGGGACTACTGTAAAAAATATACATATAGCTGACTCTAAATCCATTGAGGGTAGAGTTAATGGCACAAGAATTGTGCTTTTAAGTAAATTTTTAAAGAAGTTATAAGATGAAGATACGAAAGTGTCTATTTCCCGCTGCTGGATATGGAACGAGGTTTCTACCTGCTACAAAGGCTACACCTAAGGAGATGTTACCAATTTTAACAAAACCTCTAATCCAACATGGAGTGGAGGAGGCAATGGAAGCCGGAATATATACTATGGCAATAGTTACAGGTAGAGGAAAAAGAGCCATTGAAGACCACTTCGATATATCTTATGAGTTAGAGAGTCAAATTAAGGGTGGCTCTAAGGAGGAGCTTCTATCTGAAATTAGGCTACTTATTGAAAAATGCACATTCTCATATACAAGACAGATAGAGATGAGAGGATTGGGACATGCCATATTGACAGGTGAGACTCTAATTGGAGATGAGCCTTTTGCTGTTATTCTTGCTGATGACTTATGCACCAATGGAGAGGGTGACGGAATACTGAAACAGATGATAGAGGTATTTAATAGGTATCAATGTTCAGTGGTGGCAATAGAGGAGGTTCCAAAAGAGGAGACATATAAGTATGGGATTATAGATGGGGATTTAGTCTATGGTAGAGATGATGTCTATAGAGTCCATAATATGATAGAGAAACCAGACCCCAAAGATGCTCCAACCAATATGGCAATTATTGGAAGATATATCTTGACACCTGATATTTTTGATATTTTAAGAGAGACAAAGGAGGGAAAAGGTGGAGAGATACAGATAACAGACGCCCTAATGGAGCAGGCGAAACATGATAGAGTAATAGCATATAGGTTTAAAGGTAAAAGGTTTGATTGTGGCTCAATTGATGGTTTTGTTGAAGCCACGAATTATTTTTATAATAAAAGTTAATCTTAAATTTATCTTTTAGTAATATAATAAGACAAATTTTATCCGATTGGAGATTTGAGTTATGTTTAAAAAGATAATGCCTTTAAGCCTTATTGTTGCTTTAAGATTTTTTGGACTATTTATAGTTCTGCCTGTTTTATCTATCTATGCCTTAGATATGAAAGGGGCTACACCATTCTTAGCAGGGTTAGTAGTTGGAGGTTATGCTCTCACACAAGCTCTATTTCAAGTCCCCTTTGGACTTATGAGTGATAGGATAGGTAGAAAAAAGACTCTACTTATTGGACTTTTAATATTTATTGCTGGTTCCATTATATCTGCTATAAGTAGCAATATATATATGCTTCTACTTGGTCGTTTCTTACAGGGTGCAGGAGCAATTGGCTCAGTTGTATCGGCAATGATAGCAGACCTTGTGAGAGAGGAGGAGAGGGCTCACGCTATGGCTATTATGGGTGGAACTATTGCACTAAGTTTTGCAGTAGCTATGATAGTAGCTCCCATTGTTGGTGGACATTGGGGGATTGACAAACTATTTTGGCTAACAGCAATACTCTCAATTATGGCAATCGCTATACTATTTACAGCAGTTCCACAACCCCCTAAGATTATTCACTCATATCAAGAGGAGGAGTCTAAGATGTTAGATGTATTTAAAGATAAATCTTTAACAAGAATGTATATTACATTTCTATTTCACTCCTCTATTATGACAATGGCATTTTTTATAATTCCTCTTGTTATGACTAAATCTATAGAGAGTGGTGGTTTTGGCTGGGCTAAACCTGAACTATGGAAAGTCTATCTACCTGCTATGGTATTTGGATTGATTGCAATGGGACCATCTGCCGTATTTGGGGAGAAGTATGGAAAGGGTAGAGAGGTATTTATGGTCTCTGTAGCTACCATATTTTTTGGATTTATCGCTATGGGATTTGCCTCTACTCCTTGGGTATTTATATTGGGAGTTGTCCTATTTTTTATAGGATTTAATATGTTTGAGCCTCTTCTTCAAAGTTTTGTAAGTAAATTTGCAAAGGTTCATCAAAAAGGTGCTGCATTGGGAGTAGCTAATACATTTGCCTATATTGGTATCTTTTTGGGTGGAGTATTAGCAGGATTTATTATGAACCACTCAAATAGAGCGACACTTGCTATTGTAGTAGCGATACTATCTGCTATATGGTTCTGGTGGGTTGCTACTATGCCAAATCCTAATAATCGTGGAAATGTATATCTACCTCTTGATATATATGATAGAGATAAAATATCTTCATTAACTTCTCATGAGGCTATTGTAGAGAGCTATATAAATGAGACAGAGAATATTGCTGTTATTAAGTATGAGAAAGATTTAATAGATGAAGATGGGGTGAGAGGACTTCTATCTACATGAAAAAACTTTCACTTGTTGTTCCCATGATGAATGAGGAGGATAATGTAGAGCCTCTATTTAAAGCTGTAAGAGAGGCTCTAAAAGATATAGATTATGAGTTTATCCTTGTTGATGATGGCTCAACAGATAATACAGTAGCCAGAATGAAAGAACTCGCAGATAGTAGAACTAAAATTCTAATCTTTAACCGTAATTTTGGGCAGACTCAAGCAATGGCGGCAGGAATTGAGATTGCTGAGGGGGAGCTTATTGCTACTATTGATGGAGATTTACAGAATGACCCAAGTGATATTCCTCTAATGATAGAGAAACTTGAAAAGGAGGATTGGGATGTAGTCGCCGGTAGAAGATTAAAGAGGCAAGATGGTATCTTTTTGCGTAAAATCCCCAGTAAAATAGCAAATTGGATAATTAGAAAAACCACAAAGGTATATCTAAATGATTATGGTTGCACTCTTAAAGTCTATAAGAGTGATGTAGCCAAGAATTTAGGACTATATGGGGAGTTGCATAGATTTATTCCTGTTCTGGCTAAGATGTATGGAGCTAAGATAGTTGAGATGAATGTTCAACACCACCCCAGAATACACGGTAAATCTAAATATGGAATTGGTAGAACATTTAAAGTTGTAAGTGATTTGCTACTTATGTTATTTATGCAGAAATATAAAACCAAACCTATGCACCTATTTGGGGCCTTAGGGGTTGCCTCTTTTGGTGTAGGATTTATTATTAATCTATATCTATTTTTTTTAAAACTACTGGGTCACGATATAGGTGGAAGACCGCTACTCACCTTGGGAGTAGTTTTAATAATCGCAGGAGTTCAACTCATTACCACGGGCTTTCTATCTGAACTTATTATGAGAACATATTATGAGTCACAAAATAAGACTCCATATACTATAAGAGAGATATTTATTGGGAAGAGTTAAATTAGTTATAAAAATCCTTTTAACCTTTCTATTTCTGTATATAGTATTCTCCAAAGTTAATATAGATGAGATTAAATCTATATTTAAAGAGATAGATATTTTCTATCTTATCCTCGCTATTATATTTTTTAATCTATCTAAGATTTTAAGCTCCTATAGAT